>JALYWY010000008.1 GCA_030852475.1 Actinomycetota bacterium
CCGATCGGCACCGCCCAGGCGAAATCCTCGACCAGCGCCAGCGGGGCGTCATTGTCAGTCGCTCCGACGATGCCCGCGAACAGGACCCCGAACAGGCTCTCGCCGACGATCAGGCCGGTGGCCATCAACACGCCGAGGCGCTTGGCGAATTCGGGGTTCTTCGCCGCCCGGTCCGCCCATTTGTCATAGGTCCAGCCGAGGAAGGCGCCGACAGGGATGAGTAAGGTTAGCGTCATCGGCAGGTAGATGCCCATGCCGACGGCGAGCGGCGGAAGGCTGCCGCGCTTCGTGGCCCGAAGCGCCTCGTCGACGATCACTACACCGACGCCGATCAAGGCGCCCAGTCCGATCAAATTCCAGTCGAGATTGCCGCCCAGCACGCCCTGCGCGATCGCCGAGATCAGGGCGGCCTGTGGAGCCGCAAGCGCATTGGGACCTGCGCCGGGCGCGCCCTGGAAGCCGAAGGCGTCGTTGAGGATGGTGAGGATCGGCGGAATGACGATCGAGCCGAACACGACGCCGATGATCAAGGCGACCTGCTGCCGCCACGGGGTTGCTCCGACCAGCTGGCCGGTCTTGAGGTCCTGCAGGTTGTCGTTGGCGATCGTCGCCACGCCGAAGATGATGGCAGTGACGAACAGGGCGAACGCGACCAGGCTCTGCGACGCACTCAGGTCGAGGTTCGGTCCGAACAGAGCGGCAAGGATCAGCGAGATGCCGAGCACCGTAAGGATCCCGACGCCCGAAACCGGGCTGTTCGACGCGCCGATCAGGCCGGCCATGTAGCCGGTGATTGCGGCGATGATCGCGCCCGCGACGAAGATGTAGAACAGGCTGAGCGCAAGCGTCGCTGCGGGCTCCGCGCCAATGGGGCCGCTCTGGGCGAAGGCCGACAAAAGCAGGCCGATCGGGATCAACGAGAGAAGAATGCCGCCGACGATGATGCCGAAAGGTATGTCGCGCTCGGTGATCGGCAGGCTGTCCTGGCCTCCGACGCGCCGCGCACGGCTGGCGGCGATTGCGGTGGTGATGCCGCGCGTGATCGGGCCCATGATGCGAAGCAGGGTCCAGACCGCGGCGACGCCCATCGTGCCCGCGCCGATGAAGCGCACCTTCTGGCGGAAGGCGGTACCCACCAGTGTCTCGATGTCGGCCGCCGACCCAAGGCCGGCGAGGCTCGTCTGCCAGGGCACGAGTATGAACCAGCTGATGATCAGACCGACGAGCATCGCGATACCGACGGCCATGCCGACGAGGTGCCCGACACCGATGAGCGCCATGGAGAGGCTGGTCGAAACCGTCGTCGCACCCGCGCCGAAGCCGAAGGTGCGCGCCGCTTCCTCGGCCGCCAAACGGGTCCGGGTGAGGATTGCGAAGGCTGCGGAGACGAGCGAGCTCCAGATGATCATTTTGAGCCCGCGGCGGTTCTCTTCCGCGCCACCGACGCCCGCTCCGACCTTCAGGACTTCAGCCGCGGCGACGCCCTCCGGGTAGGGGAGGTCCGACCCCGTGACCAGCGCGCGCCTGAGCGGGACCGAATAGAGCACTCCGAGGATCCCGCCGATGGCGATCACCGCGACCGAAAGCCAGAAGGGGAAGCCGGTCCACCAGCCGACCATGATCAGGCCGGGAAGGACGAAGATGATCGCCGACAGCGTCCCAGCCGCGGACGCGATCGTCTGGACGATATTGTTCTCCTGGATCGTCGAATCCGCGAAGAACTTGAGGATCGCCATCGAGATGACGGCGGCGGGGATCGAGGTCGCGAAAGTGATCCCGAGCTTGAGTCCAAGGTAGACGTTCGCCGCGGTGAACACCAAGGTGATCAGTCCGCCGAGGATGATCCCGCGAAGCGTCAGTTCCTTAACGGCCCGGAAGCCGTCCTGCTGCGCAATCGTCGCCAACTTGCCTGCCCCCCTCAGCCCTTTTTGTCGTTCGGAGGAGCGGGGCTCGAATGCCTCCGCACCACCTGCCAGCGGTCCTTGTCGCGCACCCAGACGTCGGTCAGGAGCACGCAATCCTCGATCTCGCCGCCGAGATATTTGACCCGCCATCGCGCTTCGATGGTGCCGACCATCATCTTGTCGAAGACGACCGCGTCCTTGATGTCCAGGTCGATGGAAACCAGCTCACGCCGCTGGATGGCGTCGAGCCATTCGTCGCGGGTGAGGATGAACGGTCCCGTCGACCGGGTGCCGATCAGGACGAAGTCGGGATGAATCAGGGTCCGGAGCCGATCGATGTCCTTGGCGCACAAGGCGTCACGCCATTCGCACTCGAGCGCGCGGATCAGCTCGCGACTATCTGCCACGCAGCAAACCGCCGAAAATGCCGCGCAGGAGCTGGTTGCCGATCTGCCGGCCGACGGAGCTGGCGATCGAGCGTCCGGCCGACTGCATCATCTTGTCGGCCATACTCGGGCGGGCGGATTCCCGGGCGCGGCGCGCTTCCTCGCGCTCTTGCGCCCGCTGGAGGCGCTCCTGCTCGCGCGCCTGCTGGGCCTCGAGCCGGGCCTGCGCCGCCTGTGCCCGCGCAGCTTCCTTGGCGGCGATGGCGTCCAGGCGGGCCTTCTCCGCTGCAACCTTTGCCGCCTCGGTTTCTGCTTTTGCGGCAGCCGCGGCAGCCGCCGCTTCATCCGCCTTGGCCTTGAGGATCTCCTCGGCGGAATGCGGATCGAGCAGAGTGTCGTATTTGCCCCCGATCGCGTCGGTGCTGACGATGACCTTGCGCTCCTCCGGAGTGAGCGGGCCGACGCGGGTCGACGGCGGCTTGATCAGGGTGCGCTGGACCGGCGACGGCGATCCGTCGGGCTGCAGCAGCGAGACCAGCGCCTCGCCGATCTTCAGCTCGGTGATGGCGGTTGCGACGTCGATCTCGGGGTTGACGCGGAAGGTGTCGGCGGCCGCCTTGACCGCTTGGCTGTCGCGCGGGGTGAAGGCGTTGAGCTTGTGCTGGATGCGGTTGTTGAGCTGCGCCGCGACCTTGTCCGGGATGTCGATCGGGTTCTGCGTGATGAAATAGACGCCGACGCCTTTGGAGCGGATCAGGCGGACGACCTGCTCGACCTTTTCGAGAAGGCCCGGCGGAGCGTCGTCGAACAGCAGGTGGGCCTCGTCGAAGAAGAAGCAGAGGATCGGCTTGTCGGGATCGCCGATCTCGGGGAGTTCCTCGAACAATTCGCTGAGCAGCCAGAGGAGGAAGGTCGCGTAGAGGCGCGGGGACGCCATCAGGCGGTCGGCGGCGAGGATGTTGACGATGCCGCGTCCCTGGTCGTCGTGACCGATGAAGTCGGCGAGATCGAGCGCCGGCTCGCCGAAGAAATGGTCGCCGCCCTGGCTGCGAAGCTGGAGCAGCGAACGCTGGATGGCGCCGATCGACTGCTTCGAGACATTGCCATACTGGAGCGTCAGCTCGTCGGCGCGCTCGCCACAGTGAACGAGCATGGACTGCAGGTCTTCGAGGTCGAGAAGCAGCAGTCCTTCCTTGTCGGCGACGTTGAAGGCGATGTTGAGCACGCCTTCCTGGACCTCGTTGAGGTTCATCAGCCGGCTGAGCAGCAGCGGTCCCATCTCGCTGACCGTGGTGCGAACGGGATGGCCCTGCTCGCCGAACAGGTCCCAGAACTGAACAGGGGAGTCGCGGTACGTCCAGTCCGACATTCCGATCTCGGCAGCGCGCTGGGCGAAGATGGAATGGACCTTGGACGTCGGCGATCCCGCCATGGCCAAGCCCGACAGATCGCCCTTCACGTCGGCGACGAAAGTCGGGACGCCGGCGGCCGAAAGTCCTTCCACGATGCCCTGCAGGGTGACGGTCTTGCCGGTGCCGGTCGCGCCGGCGATCAGCCCGTGGCGGTTGGCGCGCTTGAGCTCAAGCTGCTGCGGGTTGGCCCCGCCTGCCGCGCTGCCAATGAAGATTCCGCTCGTCGGATCGCCGGCCATTCGCACTCCCTCGAAGATTCGCGGGGCGCAACCTAGCCCTGCCAATCAAGCAAAGCGAGTGCGCCCGTAATGACCGCTTTCGAGGGTTTTTCCTTAGCGCCTGGGCACGATGTCGACCCCGACGAAGGCCTCCGGCCCGGTGCCGCGCTTGACCAGCAGGAGAACGCTGGTCCGGCCCGCACGGCGCGCCGCCTCGACAGCGGCCTGGACCTGCGCCGGCGTGGTGACCGCCTGCTGGTTGACCGAGATGATGAGGTCGCCGCGTTGCAGGCTCTTTTCCGCAGCGTCGCTGTTCGGATCGACCTGCGTGATCACGACGCCGCGAGCGGTCGGGGGGAGGTTGAGCGCACGGGCGATCTGCGGGTTCAGCGGCTGAAGCTGGAGGCCGAGCACCGAATTGGCCGGAGTTGTCGGCGCCGTCTCGGGAGCGAGCTGCTCATTGTCCTGGCCAAGCTGGCGAGCAAGCTCTTCCTCGGTTGGACGCTGGCCGACGGTCACGGTGATCGTCTGGCGGCGGCCGTTGCGGATGATCTCGACCGGCACGCGCGACCCGACCGGCGTGTTGGCGACGATATAGGAAACCGTCTGGTCGGGGTTCACGTCGCGGCCGCCCACCCGGACGATCACGTCGCCCTGCTGCAGGCCGGCGCGGGCGGCAGGCTCGTTCGGCTGGACCGAGCGGACGATCTCGCCGCGATCCTTGGGCAGCCCGAGCGATTCCGCGATATTCTCGTCGAGCGGCTGGAGGCCGACGCCGAGATAGCCGCGCGACGGTCGCTGGCCGCGCCGCAGCGAATCGATGACCGGCTTGGCGAGCTCGGCGGGGATGGCGAGGCCGATGCCGACCGAGGCTCCGGTCGGCGAGATCAAAGCCGAGTTGATGCCTACGACCC
>JALYWY010000009.1 GCA_030852475.1 Actinomycetota bacterium
GTCCGGTAGGGGGCACCCCCGGACCCCCTCGCGTCGCTATTCCACCAACAGCGTGTACGACGCTTCGTTGTTTTCGGTGACCTGCTCGCCGGGCACCGGCTCGACTTCGACTTCGAGCGTCACTTCGCCACTGGGCGTGGGGGTGAGGGGGATCGTCGTGGTGCCGATTTCGCCGACTTCGATTTCGGAGATCTCGCCCTCGAGCGTGCTCCCTTCCACCGTCACCGAGACCACGACCCCGCTCTCGGCCGATTCGCCCTGGTTCTGCACCTGGACTTCGACTTCGACGCCTTCTTCGCCGCTGACCGTGACGGGGGCGCCTTCGACCAGTTCGGAGCCGTTGACGCTGACGCCTGCGAGTTCGGTGCCGTGGACCCCCGGCGTGGCCGCTCCGCTGGCGCCGCTGATCCCACCCAAAGCGTCGCTGACGGTGCTCTCCTCGAGCCATTTTTCGCTCGGCAGGAACGCGCCTTTCGGCAGGTCGCTGTCGGAGATGCCGTTCGAGGCGAGGACCCCGTCGACTTCCGGCCGCACCACCTGTTCGTAGATGACGTCGGCGGCGAGCAGCTTCTGCATCTGTTTGGCGATTCCCGTCATCGCTTTCTCCGCGCCCGCGTCACCGAGCGCCGTCGGCATCTTGTCGGCGATTTCGTTCATCGCGTTGGCGCGCAGCTGGTAGGCCAGCTCGAGGTTGGACTGGGCGTCGCTCATGTCGCCGGGCGTGCTGAGGCCGTCGATCCGGTCCTGGTAGGTGTCGATCGCGCTGCGGTCGGCGTTGACCTGGTCGACGAAGTCGGTGACCGAGAGGTTGCCGGGGTCCTCGAGCTTGCCGAAGAAGGATTTGCTCGTCTGCTGGGTCTCTTCGACGATCTGGGCGACGTTGCGGGCGTAGTCGCTGAGCTCGCGGTTGGCGCGGGCGTCCAGGCACCCTTTGACGCCGAGGATCAGCAGGATCAGCAGGACCAGACCGCCGCCCAGGGCAAGGGCGCGCCGCAGCATGATCTGCTGGCGCTCGGGTCGACGGGGGGGCCGCTCGCGCCGAGGCGAGCGTCGTGAGGTGAAGTCCTCCACGGGGGCGGAAGTATGAACACTGAGGTGGCCGAAGCGCTAGGAGAGGCCGCAAACGGCACCTTTTTCCCAACCGCGCAGGCGCAGGAGAGCGTCCTTGGACAGCGAAGTTGAAGCAAGCCCATGGTTGGCTCGCTCGTCCTCAACCGCTTCCTGATCGAGCGCCGCATCGGCAGCGGAGGCTTCGGCGTCGTCTACGAGGCCTGGGACGGTCGTCTCGAGCGACCGGTCGCGGTGAAGGCGATCGAGCAGCGGGGGGAGGCGGGCCGCCGCGTCCTTCGCGAGGCGCAGGCCGCCGCCCGGCTCAACCACCCCGGCATCGTCACCCTCTATGAGATGGGAGAGGAGGACGGCAACGCCCTGCTCGTCACCGAGCTGGTCGAAGGCTCGACCCTCGCCCGCCTCGCCGCCAACGGCGAGCTCTCCGATCGCGAGCTCGGCGAGATCGGCGCCGACCTCTGCGAGGCGCTCGACCACGCCCACTCGCGCGGTGTCGTCCACCGCGACATCAAGCCGCAGAACGTGCAGGTGATCGAGGCCGGGGAACCGCGGGCGAAGCTGATGGACTTCGGCGTCGCCCACCTCGCCGACGCCGCCGCTCTGACCGCCGCCGGCGACGTCGTCGGCACCCTCGCCTACATGTCGCCCGAGCAGGCGGAGGGGCGGCCGGCCGGCCCGGAGGCCGACGTCTACTCGCTGGCGCTGACCCTGTACGAGTGCTGGAGCGGCGAGAACCCGCACCGCCGCGCCACCCCGGCGGCGACCGCGCGGGCGATCGGCGGCCGCGCTCGGCCCCTGCGCCGACTGCGCCCCGATCTGCCGCGGGAGCTGACCGAGACGATCGACGCCTGTCTCTCCTCGCGGCCGAACCACCGTCCCTCGCTGGAGGAGCTCGGCACCGCGATCGAGGACTCTCTCGAGGAGCTCTCCGACTATCTGCCCGGCTCTCACGGCCGCATCCGCGTCACCCGCGTCGGCGCTCTCGCCGCCGCCGTTGCGGTGGGAGGCTTCCTCGCGCTCCATGGTGCGGCCCTGCCGTAGATGAGCGTTCCCTAGGATTTCGCTATCGGAGCGCTAAGCCGTCTCGAGTCGATGTTCGAAGGCCTCTTCGAGGGGGTCTTCAGCCGTGCCTTCAGCTCGGAGGTGCAGCCGGTCGAACTGGCGCGCAAACTGGCGAAGGAAATGGACGCTCACAAGACCGCATCGGTCCAGCGCGTCTACGTCCCCAACGAGTACACGGTCTTCCTCTCGCGCCAGGACCGCGGCAAGCTCGAAGGCTACGAGCGCTCCCTGGAGCAGGAGCTGTCCGGCTACCTGCTCGAGCACGCGCGGCGCCGCAACTACGACCTGCTGACCCGGCCCCAGGTCGAGTTCGAGACCGACGAGCGGCTGCGGCTGGGCGAGTTCGGGATCCAGGCGCGGCTGGTGAAGCCGCCGGCGCACGAGGGGCAGGCGCCCGAACAGGGGGAAGAGGGCCACACGATGGTCTACTCGGCCGTGCGCGAGCGCGACCGCGGCCGACCCAAGCGCCCGGAGCAGGCGGTCGGGGCGCTGGTCTCCACCCGCGCCGTCGTCTCGCTCGGCGACCGCCGCTACGTCCTCGACGGGCCGCGGGCGACGATCGGGCGCTCGAAGTCGGCCGAGTGCGTGCTCTCCGACCCCAACGTCTCGCGGCGCCACGCCGAGCTGCGGCGGGCCGAGAACGGCGACTGGCAGATCGTCGACCTCGGCTCCACCAACGGGATCAAGGTCAACGGCCGCCGCGTCCCCTCCACCCGGCTCAGCCCCGGCGACCAGGTCACCGTCGGCACGACCACCTTCAG
>JALYWY010000029.1 GCA_030852475.1 Actinomycetota bacterium
TGCGAGGGACGACCGGATACGTGATCATCGGCCGCCCCCCGGTTCCCGGGTCAGGGTTCAGCCGCTCCGTCTGACCTCCCGCGCTGCGCCGCGCCCGAACCATGCACAGGTGGGCTGTTGCGCGACACGTAAAACTGGTCCCCTGCCGACACCGAGAACTGGCCCCCTCTGAAGCGAGAGGAGGCGAGTATGGGAGTCGAAGCTATGGCAGGGCCTCCGCGGGCAGTGGAACCGCGGAGGGAAGTGATGCTGGAGCCGGACGAGGTGGCGGCGATGATGCGGCTGCATCGTCTGGGCTGGGGGACACGACGGTTGGCGCAGCAGTTCGGGTGCAGCCGGACGACGGTGAAGCGCTACGTCGCCGCGGGCGGGTGGCGGCCGTTCCCAGCGGCACGGCGGGCGAGCAAGCTCGACGGACTTGAGGAGTGGTTGCGGGAGCGGTTCCACCGGCACCGGGGCAATGCCGATGTCGTGCGCCAGGACCTCGCGCGGGAGCACGGGATCGCGGTCAGCCTGCGCACCGTCGAGCGGGCGGTGCAGCCGTATCGGCGAGAGCTCGTGGCCGAGGCGCGGGCGACGCTGCGCTTCGAGACGCCGCCGGGGTGGCAGTTGCAGATCGACTTCGGCGAGACGCGCGTGCCGATCGGCGGCGAGCGCGTGCGGGTCTATCTGTTCGTGGCGACGCTCGGCTACTCGCGGCGGCCCTACGTGCAGGCGTTCCGGCATGAGCGCCAGTCGGCCTGGCTCGACGGCATCGAGGCCGCGTTCCGCCACTTCGGCGGCGTGCCCGAGGAGGTGCTGCTCGACAACGCCCGGGCGCTGGTGACGCTGCACGACGCAGGCACGCGCGAGGTGAGCTTCAACGCCCGGCTCAAGGCGTTCGCCGACTACTGGCGCTTCCGGCCGCGGGCCTGCGCGCCCTACCGGGCGCGGACCAAGGGCAAGGACGAGCGCGGCGTCGGCTACGTGAAGCACAATGCGATCGCCGGGCATGCCTTCGAGAGCTGGGAGGCGCTCGAGGCGCACCTCGCCTGGTGGACGCGCGAGATCGCCGACGTCCGGGTGCATGGCACCACCGGCGAAGCGCCGCTGCTGCGCTTCCAGCGCGACGAGGCGGCGGCGCTGCGGCCGCTCGCCGGGCGGCCGCCGTTCCGGCAGATCCGCGAGCTGGTGCGCAAGGTGCAGGCCGACTGCGCCGTGGAGGTCGACACCAACGCCTATTCGGTGCCCTGGCGGCTGATCGGCGAGAGCGTCCAGGTCAGCGTGAGCGCCGGCCGGGTGCGCGTCCATCACGCCGGCCGGCTGGTCGCCGAGCATGTCGAGGCCGAGGGCCGGCACCGGCGCATCGTCGAGCGCGGCCACTTCGCCGGCGTCGTCGGCTTGGTGCGGTCCGCTCCGGCCGCGGCGCCGGACGATCCGCCGGCATCTCCGCCGGAGCTCTTGCGCGCCTTGAGCGAGTACGAGGCGGCAGCCGGAGGAGGCTGGTGATGGCGGTCGATCACGAGGTGCTCGTCGCCATGCTGACACGGCTGAAGCTCACGGCGATCCGCGACCAGCTCGACAGCCTGCTCGACGAGGCGGCGCGCGACGAGCTGACGCTGCGCGAGACGCTCGCCTTCCTCTGCGAACGGGAGGTGGCGCGAAAGGACGAGCGGCGGATCGCGATGGCGCTGAAGATCGCGCACTTCCCGTGCGCCCGCGAGCTCGACGGCTTCGACTTCGCCGCGCAGCCGAGCCTCGATGCGCATCAGATCCGCGAGCTCGCCAGCGGCCGCTGGATCGCCCACGGCGACGCGCTGCTCTTGCTCGGCCCGCCCGGGGTCGGCAAGAGCCACCTGGCGATCGCGCTCGGCCGCGAGGCGATCCGGCAGAACTACTCGGTGCTGTTCGTCGCGGCGCCCGCCCTCGTCGCGGCGCTCGCCAAGGCCCACGCCGACGGCCGCCTCGAGGAGCGGCTGACCTTCTTCGCCAAGCCGAAGCTCCTGATCGTCGACGAGCTCGGCTACCTGCCGTTCGACCCCAACGCCGCCCACCTGTTCTTCCAGCTGGTCTCCCGGCGCTACGAGCGCGGCAGCATGCTGATCACCTCGAACCGCTCCGTCGGCGAATGGGGCACGGTCTTCGGCGATCCGGTCGTCGCCACCGCGATCCTCGACCGGCTGCTCCACCACAGCCAGATCATCACCATCCGCGGCGACAGCTACCGCCTGCGCGAAAAGCGCCGGTCCGGCCTTCTGCAGAAGGCCGGACCGGCATCCGAACCAATCTCATGACGCGGGAGGGCCAGTTCTCAGTGTCGTCACCGGACCAGTTCCTGATGTCGTTTGACACACGCCGGCACGCCGATCCAATTCACGGTCTTGATCGAGAGCCTCAGCAGACCCGCAGCCCTTGGTCTGCCGGATGGCACCTGGATCGCCGCCCCGATCTCGCCGGGTCTCTACGCAGTCTCTCCGGAGGCCGTCCTATTCCAGTCGGGCGCCGCCGCGAGCGCGGGTCTGGAGCGGCTGGCAGAGGATGGCAATCCCGAGCCGCTGATCTCCGAGGCGCCCGGCCTAATCGCCCAGCCCTTTCTGCACGATCAGCCCTTCAC
>JALYWY010000037.1 GCA_030852475.1 Actinomycetota bacterium
TCAAGCGCTTCGACGACGCCAAGCAGCGGCTCGCCGCCGGCATCGACGCCGAGCGCCGGCGCGAGCTCGCCGGCGCGATGGTCGCGGACGTCCTCGAGGCGATCGGCGAAGCGCGCGCGATCGAGCGGCTGATCGTCGTCACCGGCGACCCGATCGCCCAGGAGCTGGCGTCGAAGGCGGACGCCGAGGTCGTGCCCGACCCCGAGGACGCGGGCCACGTCGAGGCCGCCCAGGCCGGGATCGCCCGCGCCGAAGTCGAGGGCGCCGAGCGGGTCGTCCTGCTCGCCGGAGACTGCCCCCTGCTCGACCCGCGCGAGCTCGACCGGCTGCTGACCGGGGTTCCCGGCAACTACGTCGGCATCGTCCCCGACCGCCACGGCAGCGGCACCAACGCGCTCCTCCTCAGCCCCCCGAACGCGATCGTCCCCGCCTTCGGCGAGGGCAGCCGCGAGCGCCACGTCGAGGCGGCGCGGGCGGCCGGGATCCCGTTCGGGATCGAGGAGCTGCCGTCGATCGAACTCGATCTCGACACCCCCGCCGACGTGATCGCGCTGACCCGCGAGCTGGAGACCAAGGCCCGCGGCCGCGCTCGCCGCACCGCCAGGGCACTGGGGATATGAGCGCAGAGCTTCGGGTCATCCCGGTGACGGGCATGCCCGAGGTGAGCGAGGGAACGAAGCTCGGCGAGCTGATCGCCGCGCGGGTGGAGCTCCAGAGCGGCGACGTCGTCGTGATCTCCCAGAAGGCGGTCTCGAAGGCCGAGGGACAGGTGCGGCGGCTGTCGGAGGTAGAGCCATCGCAGCGGGCGCGCGAGCTGGCCGATCAGCTGGGCAAGGAGGCGGCGCTCGTGGAGCTGGTGCTCTCCGAGAGCAGAGAGGTGCTGCGAGCCGAGCGCGACGTCCTGATCACCGAGACCCACCACGGCTTCGTCTGCGCCAACGCCGGCATCGACAGCTCGAACCTCCCCGACGAGGACACCGTCTGCCTGCTGCCCGAGGATCCTGACGCGTCGGCGCGGCGCATTCGAGCGGAAACGGGGGCCGCGGTCGTGATCGCCGACAGCTTCGGACGGGCCTGGCGACTGGGCCAGGCAGAGGTGGCGATCGGCTGCGCCGGTCTGATGCCTCTGGACGACTGGCGCGGCCGGACCGATGCCGCCGGCCGCGAGCTGAAGGCGACCGCGATCGCAATCGCCGACGAGGTCGCGGCAGCCGCCGACCTCGTCCGCACCAAGGACTCGGGGATCCCTGCCGCTGTCGTCCGCGGCCTCGGCCGCTACGTAACGGCGGAGGACGGGCCTGGTGCCGCTGCCCTCCGCCGTCCCCCTACCGAGGACTTGTTCCGCTAGCTGACGTCAGTCCCGGTCTTTGCCAAGTGCGTCCTTGGCCTTGTCGGACGCCTTGTCGAGGCCGTCCTTGACCGCGCCGGTGGCTTTGTCGACCTTGCCTTCGCGCTTCAGATCGTCGTCGCCGGTGATATCGCCGGCGGCCTCCTTGAGGCGCCCCTTGGCATCGTCCTTGTTGCGGATCTCGTCGCTCATGCACCCTCCTCGGCTAGCTGTGAATGTCCTCCAGCTACCCGGAACCGGCCGTGAGTCAACCGTTCCGCAGCACGGCGGCGCCGCGGAAGCGGCCGGCGCGCAGGTCGTCGAGCGCCTGATTCGCCTCCTCCAGCGGGTACACCGCGACCTCGGTGTGGACGGGGACCTGCGGCGCCAGCTCGATGAACTCCTCGCCGTCCCGGCGGGTCAGGTTGGCAACCGATCCCAGCACCCGCTCGCCCCAGAGATCGGCGTAGGGGAACGAGGGGATGTCGCTCATGTGGATTCCGGCGCTGATGATCCGGGCCCCCTTGGCGCTGACCCGCAGCGCCGCCGGCACAAGCGCCCCAACCGGCGCGAAGACGATCGCGCCGTCGAGCTCCTCCGGCGGAGCCTCCTCGGAAGACCCCGCCCACTCGGCCCCCAGCCGACGGGCGAAGGCCTGCGTCTCCTCATCGTCACCGCGGGTGAAGGCGAAGACCCGGCGACCTTCGTGCACCGCGACCTGGCAGAGGATGTGGGCGGCGGCCCCGAACCCGTAGAACCCGATCCGCTTCACGTCCCCGACCAGCCGCAGCGCCCGGTAGCCGATCAGCCCCGCGCAGAGCAGCGGCGCCGCCTGCAGATCCGGGTAGCCGGGCGGGATCGGGAAGCAGTAGCGCTCGTCGGCGACCGCCATCTCGGCGTAGCCGCCGTCGACGTCGTAGCCGGTGAACCTGGCGCGGTCGCAGAGGTTCTCGCGGCCGCTGCGGCAGTAGCGGCACTCGCCGCAGGTCCAGCCCAGCCAGGGCACGCCGACCCGGTCGCCGAGCTCGAACCGCTCCACTCCCTCTCCCACCTCGCGGACGACGCCGACGATCTGGTGCCCCGGCACCAGCGGCAGCTTCGGCTCGGCGAGCTCGCCGTCGAGGATGTGGAGGTCGGTGCGGCAGACGCCGCAGGCGCGGACGTCGAGCAGGACCTGCCCGGGCCCGGCGGTCGGCTCAGGCAGCTCCGCGAGCCGGAGCGGCTGCCGCTGGCTCTCGAGGACCATCGCCCGCATAGGTCTCGATGATCTCGTACAGCGTCGTCCTCTGCGCCGGCTCGCGACCCGCAGCCCGGGCGGCGGCAATCAGTTGCTCGGGTTCCAGCCGTACCCCATGCTGGGAGCCGGCCATGCGGGAGATGTTCTCCTCCATCAGGGTGCCACCGAGGTCGTTGACCCCCCAGCGCAGCGCCTCGGTCGCCCCCTCCAGCCCCATCTTCACCCAGCTCGCCTGCAGGTTCGGGATCGT
>JALYWY010000043.1 GCA_030852475.1 Actinomycetota bacterium
GTCGCGGCCAGGTAGTCCTCCTCGCCCGCGGCAAGCGAGTCGCGCAGCTTCGCCAGCGCCGCCGGGTTGTGGCCCAGCATCTCCACCGCCCAGGCGAGGCCGGTCGCGGTCGTCTCGTGGCCGGCGCCGAGCACCGTCACCAGCTCGTCGCGCAGTTCCTGGTCGCTCATCGGCTCGCCGTCCTCGTCGCGGGCGCCGAGCAGCAGCGAGAGGACGTCGTCGCGCTCCTCATAGCCCGGTTCGGCGCGGCGCAGCTTGATCTCCTCGTAGATGAACTCGTCGAGCGCTTCGCGCGAGCGGACGAAGCGCGGCCAGGGGCTGCCGGGGCCGAGGTTGCGGCGCAGGATCGGGAAGGAGGTGATGACGCCGACGCGATGGGCGAAGTCGTCGATCAGCCGCTCGAAGCGGACCAGCCGCGCCTCGTCGTGGACGCCGAAGACCGCGCGCATGATCACCGCCAGGGTGATCCGCTGGGTGTGGGGGCGCAGCGCGAAGGGCTCGCCGACCGGCCAGCTCTCCATCTCCCGGCGGGTCATCTCGACGATCAGCTCGCCGTAGCGCTGGATCCGCTCGCCGTGGAAGGGCGGCAGCAGCAGCTTGCGCTGGCGCATGTGCGGCGCGTCGTCGAGGGTGAGGACCGAGTTCGGCCCCAGCGCCGGCTCCAGCACGGTCGCGTTCGCCTCGCCGGCGTGGAAGACCGAGGGCGAGCCGGTGAAGACCGCTTTGACCAGGTCCGGCCGGGCGACGTAGACCACCCGTCCGAAGAACGGGAAGCGGATCGTGAAGATGTCCCCGTGGCTGCGCTGGTGGGTGGCGAGGAACCCCAGCGGGTCACGGGCGTAGCGGAGCGCCTGCGCGAGGGCGGGCGCTTTCGGTCCGGGCGGTAGGGAATCGCGCGAGCTCGGGTGCGGCCGGGGGAGGGTCGCCTGCTCCATCTCATTCAGAGTACTGGCTAGGCAGCCAATCTCTGTCCGAACGTCGGACCCTCAGCTAAAATGGGCCGCAGCCCGTTCATAGGATTAGGCGCTGGGTCAATTGCAGTGCAACCCACCCGGTGCGTCTTGTTCGGAAGGATTCACGGGTGATAGCGCGCTAAAAAAACAGGCTTGGTATGGCAAGTCTGCCCAGTACGGCGCGCACGGCACAAGGCTTGGCCTGTCACGAGCGTGTCATTCAGAGGAAGCAGGACAGGATCGCGGTTCGTCTTCAAGACGCATCAGCGCTCGATCCGGCAGGGGAGAGAGCCGGTGCGCGTGGAGACCGAATTGCGCCTGACAGTTCCTCAAAGAAAGCAGCTAGATGAGAATCGGGGTCTCCGCACGGAGCGTCAGATCGAGCTCTATCGCAAGCGCGAGGAAGCCAAACGCGAGCGGGCCGAACGTCGCGAGGTTGAAGCTCGGGTTCGGCAGCTGAATCTTTCAGTCGTCCAGCAGGCTGTGTTCCTGCTCATGGGCGTGGTCATCGGGGTGGCTGTGGTCTTCGGCGCTCTCGGTAGCCCAGAGCTATTGAAACTCGCTTGTGGAGCAGCAGCGGCCTGGGGCGTAATTGCCGGAGCTCTGTACCGCTGGGTCTCGCGAGGGAAGGCGAGCGACTAGTGGCCTGGAGCTCAAAACACGATCGTGCGGTCGCCGTCGAGGAGGACGCGGTCGTCGAGGTGGGCCATCACGGCTCGGGCGAGGACGAGGCGCTCGATGTCGCGGCCGATGCGGATCATGTCGGTGACCTCGTCGCGGTGGTCGACGGGCTCGACGTCCTGGGCGATGATCGGGCCGGCGTCGAGCTCGGCGGTGACGTAGTGGGCGGTGGCGCCGATCAGCTTGACGCCGCGTTCGTAGGCGCGGTGGTAGGGATCGGCGCCGACGAAGGCGGGGAGGAAGCTGTGGTGGATGTTGATCGCCGGGGCGGCGAGGTCGCGGAGGAACTCCTCGGAGAGGATCTGCATGTAGCGGGCGAGGACGAGGAGGTCGACTCCCTCCAGCAGGTCCAGCACCTGCCGCTCGGCCGCGGCCCGGCTCTCCCCGTCGACCGGCACGTGGTGGAAGGGGAGGCCGACCGCCTCCGCCTGGTCACGGTGGTCGGGGTGGTTGGAGATGACCGCGACCAGCTCGCCGCCGAGGTCGCCGTTGCGCCAGCGCCAGAGCAGGTCGGAGAGGCAGTGGTCCTCGCGCGAGACCATGATCGCCACCCTCCTTACCTGCTCGGTCTGGTGGAACTCGTAGTCCATCGCGAAGGGCTCGCCGATCTCCCGAGCGAAGCGCAGCTCGAGGCCCTCGCGCTCTGGATCGGGAACCCGGTCGAAGACCATCCGCATGAAGAAGCGGCCCTCGGCGCTGGAGTGCTGGTCGACGTCGACGATGTTGAGCCCGGACTCGGCGAGGAAGCCGCTGACGCGGGCGATCAAGCCCGGCTGGTCCGGACAGGCGAGCAACAGCCTCGAGGTCGGCGTCTCTCCCATTCGCCGATGATCGCGGATAGGCTGAGCCGATGCGGCTGGGAGCGATCCCCGAAGGGCTGATCGAGCGGCTCGGCCTGCTGCTGGGCAAGGTGCCGACGCCGATCGGCGAGGCGATGTACTCGATGCCGGTGGCGCGCTCGCTGCAGGTGGCGCAGCGGACCGGGATCCTCGGCGCGCTGGCCGAGGGGCCGCGGGATCCGGCCGAGCTGGCCGAGCACCTCGGGCTGCAGCCGAAGGGGACGATCCGCGTCCTCGACGTGATCGCCACCCTCGGCCACGTCAGGCAGAACCCGGACGGGCGCTACGAGATGACCAAGAGCGGCCGCACCTGGCTCGACCCCCGCTCGGACACCTACCTCGGCGACTTCCTCGCCGACACCTACCACTACTGGGACTGGTACGCGGGGCTCGAAGACCTGGTCCGCGAGGGCAAGCACGTCGAGCTGCACGAGAAAGCGCCCGACGATCCTTATTGGGAGTCCTACATCCGCGGCCAGTACCAGATGGCCCGCCTCTCCAGCGCCGAAGTGGCGAAGGCGATCCCGCTCGCCAAGGGCGCCCACTCGGTGCTCGACGTCGCCGGCGCCCACGGCGAGTTCTCGATGGCGCTCTGCCGTCGCCACGAGGGGCTGCGGGCGACCGTCGTCGACCTGCCGGGGAGCGCCCGGGTGGGAGAGGAGATCGTCGCCGAGGCGGGGATGCGCGACCGCGTCCGCCACCTCGTCGGCGACATGTTCGAGGTCGACTACGACGGGCACTACGACGGTGCCCTCTGCTTCAACATCGTCCACCACCTCTCGCCGGAGCAGACGCGGGCGCTGTTCCACCGCATCCGCGCCGTCCTGCGGCCGGGATCGCCGCTCTGCGTGCTCGATCTCTACGACCGGCCGGAGGGACAGCGGGCGAGCCTCGCCTCGATCCTCGGCCTCTTCTTCCACCTCACCTCCGGCGCCGACACCTACAGCACCGACGAGGTCTCCCGCTGGCTGCGCGAGAGCGGCTACGGCCCGGTAGAGGTGAAGTCGTTCCGGACGCTCCCGGACCTGCGCCTGTTGATCGCCAGGGCTGCCTGAGCGCAAGGGCGCGCCCAAGTCACCCGCTGTGTGACGACGGCCACACATAGGAGCGGCGTGAACCCTCACGGTTTTACGCTTGCTCACAAAACGCAAACAATTCACCCCGATCTTGCTCATGCTCCTCGCCTTTCCGGCGGCCGCGCTTGCCGCCGAGGGGGAGGAGAGGACCGACGAGCCGCGGGTCGGCGCCGCCCAGGTCGCGCCGCTGGCGCCGCTGCAGCGGCCGGTCGACCGCTTCGATCGCGTCGTCGAAACGTTCGCGGCCGACATCCGGGCCGAAGAACGCGCCCTCGCCCGCAAACGCGAGCGCGAACGGGAACGCGAGCGCGAAGAACGGTTCGCCAGCCTCGGCGTCTCGATGGCGACGCTGGAAGCGATCGCCTCCTGCGAGTCCGGCGGCGACCCGACGATCGTCTCCTCCGACGGGACCTACCGCGGCAAGTACCAGTTCTCCGTCAGCACCTGGGAATCGGTCGGCGGCAGCGGCGACCCCGCCGCGGCCCCCGAGGCCGAGCAGGACTACCGCGCGGCGCTGCTCTACTCGCAGGCCGGCTCCAGCCCCTGGCCCGTCTGCGGCTGAGCCTACGATCCGGGGCGTGAGCGAGGAGCAGGTCCCAGCCCCGGATCCCGGCGGGCCGAAACGCAAGCCGCCGAAGGAGGCGGTCGCGGAGGCTCACGTGCGGGCGCCGACGCGCGGCAATCGCAAGCTCGAGAGCTTCCTCGCCGCGATCAACGAGGACGACCAGGTGCGGGCCTGGTGGTACATGACCCAGGTCCATTCCGAGCGGCTGGGGATGTCGGATCACAGCTGGGTCCACATGCAGATCGTCCTCAACATCGCCCTGCGGCTGCTGCGCCTGCTGGTCCGCTCGGGGGTCGAGCCGGCGATGGTCGCCGACCACGGGATGCGCGACCGCGACGCCGAAGTAGTCGTCGCCGGTGGCGCCCTCCTGCACGACGTCGGCATGTCGATCCACCGCGCCGACCACGAGGCCTACTCGCTCTTCCTCGCCAATGGCGCCCTCCAGCGCCTCCTCGCCGACGCCTACAAGGAGCCCGAGCGGACCGTCGTCGCCTCCGAGATCCTCCACGCGATCATCGGCCACCGCCGCCGCGGCGAGCCCTACACGCTCGAGGCCGGGGTCGTCCGCGTCGCCGACGCCCTCGACATGGCCCAGGGCCGGACCCGGATCCCGCTCGAGTCCGGCCACGAGGGCATCCACTCGATCTCCGCCGCCGCCGTCGACGAGGTCCGCATCTCCGCCGGCGAGGAGCGTCCGGTCCGGATCGAGATCCAGCTCAACAACTCCGCCGGCATCTTCCAGGTCGACGACCTGCTGGCGACGAAGATCCGCGGCACCCCGCTCGAGGGCCGTCTCGAAGTCGTCGCCCAGATCGAGGGCGAGACCGAGAAACGCCTGCTCTCGGGGTTCCGGCTCTCCTGAGCTAGGAGGCGGAGTCGAGCTCTTCGACCAGCGCCCGCACCCGCCGGTCGATCTCGTCGCGGGTCTCCCGCACCGCCTCCAGCGACCGGCCTTTCGGGTCTTCCAGCTCCCAGTCGAGGTAGCGCTTGCCGGGGATGTAGGGGCACTCGTCGCCGCAGCCCATCGTCACCACCACGTCGGCCCACTCGGCGTCCTCGCGCGAGAGCTTGCGTGGCCGGCGCCCGGCGAGGTCGACGCCGAGCTCGGTCATCGCCTCGACCACCTCGGGGTGGACTCGCTCCGCCGGGGTCGTCCCCGCCGAGCGCGCCTCGTGCCGGCCCTCGGCGGCGCGCCGGAAGAGCGCCTCGCTCATCTGCGAGCGGCCGGCGTTGTGGAGGCAGACGAAGAGCGCTCGGGCCATTCGGCGCGTGAGGCTAGCGCCTCCAGGGGCTGAAGATGTGAACTCGCTCGCTCTTTAACCACTTGGTATCGCCTTCATTACATCTCTGACACGTCGGGGCGGGAACGTGCGGTGATATGCGCGCTGCCCTCCCGAGGCGGATCTGTCCTCCCCGACGAAACCGGGTCCGCCTGGCCGTTCTGTCCCTGGCGGCCTGTCTCGCCTCCCTCCTGGGACCGGGAGCGGCGCGCGCGGTCGTCTCCGACGCGAAGCCGATCGACGGGCCGAACGCCACCGTGCTGGAGATCGGCGACGCGGCGATGTCCGAGGACGGCAGCGGCGGGATCGTCTACCTGAAGAAAGTCGACGGGCGCAGCCACGTCTTCGCGGTCCAGTTCCGCGACGGCGCCTGGCGGCCGCCGCAGCGCGTCGACGTCGGCCAGAACTTCGATTCGAGCTGGCCGCGGATCGGCGCCGGCGACAACGGCCGCCTGCTCGTCACCTGGGTGCAGGAGTTCGGGGTCGACAGCGACCGCATGTACTCCGCCACCCTCGACCCCGGCGCGACCTCCTTCCTGCCGCCGGTGCCGGTCGACTTCAACGTCGGCGAGGCGACCTCGACCTACCCGGATCTGGCGATGAACCGCGGCGGTCAGGCCTACCTGGTCTACCGGGTGATCACCGACACCAGCCCTTCGAACCCGCAGGGCTACGTCGGCGCCGACACCCGGGTCGCCCGCTACGGCGCCCGTCTCTGGTCGGTGCTGGGGACCCCGATCGACCGCAACGCCGTCACCCCGGTGCGCACCCCAAGCGCCGAGAACGCGCCCGAGGTGGGGATCGACATCCAGGGGCAGGGCGTGGTCGCCTGGCAGGAGCCCGACGACGAGTTCGTCGACCGGGTCTGGATTCGGCGGCTGTTCGGCGCCAATGTCGGCGTCCCGATCCAGGCCAGCCCCTCCGTCTGGGAGGGGGCGCCGTTGCGCGGTCCCGCCGACGCCTTCGCCCTCGACGTCGCCGGGTTCGGCCAGGGCGCGGTCGCCTTCCGCCAGCAGCCCGGGCAGGCGAGCAAGCTGACCGCGCCGCGGCTGATGGTCAACGTGATCCCCGACGTCTTCTCCGAATCGGCGCAGAAATTCGCCGGCGCGCAGCTGGTCGACGGGGGCGTGCGCGGCGCCCTCGGGCCACCCAGCGTCGCGGTCGATCCCCGCAGCCTCTACCTGAGCGGGTTCGCCGACGGCCCGGCGACGCTGCTGGCCAGCGGCGACGAAGCGGCGCCGATCGGGGTGAGCCGGCTCGACGAGGGCGGCAGCGGCATCGCCGGCGAACCCCTCGTCGATCTCGCCCAGAGCAAAGCCGCGCTTGC
>JALYWY010000364.1 GCA_030852475.1 Actinomycetota bacterium
CCGGGTGGCCGGCGCCGAAGCGGGCCGAGGGCGGCATCCCGGCTTTGATCGCGTCGACCAGCTCGGCCGTGGTCGAAAGCGGGCGGCGCTGGACGATCTCGCGGGCGATGCCGCCGGCATGGCGCTCCTCGCCGAAGCGGCGCAGGACCTGGGCGAGCCGCGACTCGGGCCACTCGTTGACGAGGTCGGCGGCGGTGAAGCCCTGGCGGGTGTCCATCCGCATGTCGAGCGGCGCGTCGTAGGAATAGGAGAAGCCCCGCTCGCGCGCGTCGACCTGCATCGAGGACATCCCCAGATCTACATAAACCATGTCTGGGCGCACTCCTTCGTGCTGCAGGGCGCGAAGTCCTGCCGCGAAGTCGCTGCTGACGAAGAGCGTCCGGCACGGCGCTTCGGCAGCGAAGCGGTTGAAGCGCTCCTGCGCGGCCGGGTCGCGGTCGATCCCGATCAGCGTCCCCTCCGGCCCGATCAGCTCGGCGACGCGGCGGGCGTGACCGCCGCCGCCGAAGGTGCAGTCGACCGCGGTCTGCCCCGGCTCGGGCGCCAGCAGGCTGACCAGCTCCGGCGCGAGCACGGGCTCGTGCTCGCTCATGACGACCTCGACCGGACGCAGATGGGTCCTCGGCGTGGGGTCCACATATTCGATATGCCTCGCATTCAGTCTCATGATCACGCGGTCCCGGCGGCGGCGAGGCCCTCGGCGATCTCGGGGGCGGCGGCGTCGAGCTCCTCCTCCTGCTTGGCCCAGGCGTCGGCGTTCCAGATCTCCAGGTACTCGCCGGCACCGATCACGACGCAGTTGCCGTCGAGCCCGGCGTGCTCGATCAGCGGCTTGGGGATGCGGATGCGCCCGGCGGAGTCGAGCGTTTCGTCGAAGGAGCCACCGTGGAAGCGGCGCCGCAGCGCCCGCGCGTCGCGGCCGAAGGGGCTGTGCGGGGAGAGGAAGCGGTCCGAGAGCTGCTCGAACTCCTCGGTCGTATGCACCCAGACGCAGGGGTCGAAGCCCTTGGAGAGAACGACTCCGTCAGCGAGGGAAGCCCGGAAGCGAGATGGGACCGTGAGGCGGTCCTTGGAATCGAGGTTGTGCTCGTAGAGACCCCTGAACGCCACTGCGGCCGAGTCCTTTCTGAGGGGGCCGGAAAAGAGTTGGACCGGAGTGATGAGGTGGGAGGAGCCTCACCACCCCGGTCCTGGGCTTCAACTCGATCGCCACAATAACCCACTCTCTCCCACTTTGCAACACAACCCCCCTCTGCAACCCGATTTGCATCCGCCTGCGCTCTCGATAGGTTGCGTCGCGTGAGCACCCCCGAGCAGCCTGTGAGCCCTTCCGGGCAGCCCGAACCGGTCGTCACCGAAGCCGTCGCCACCGGCGTTCCGGACGACGCCAACGACCTGCGCGGCCACCATTTCAAGCGGCTGATGCGGATGCCGGTGACGCTGATCGTGCTGGGCTCGCTGGCGCTGATCGTCGGGGTCGCCTGCGCGATCGCGATCCACCCGGGGGTGGGCCTGATCGGCGCCGGGGCGGTCCTCCTGATCGGCGTCGTCGTCGTCTTCGTGATCGCCGACAACAAGGCCGCCCACGACTTCTTCGAGGTCTACGCCGAACAGCGGGGAATGACCCTGATCCACGGCCGGGGGCGCCTGCCGCAGGCGACGCCGCTGCTGGGCAAGGGCGACGACCGCTACACCGAGCGCAGCCTGCTCGGCAAGCTGGGCGAGTTCGAAGGCACCCTCGCTCTCTATACCTACGAGGAAGAGACGACCGACTCCGACGGCGACAGGCAGACCAACTACTACCGCTACACCGTC
This sequence comes from Actinomycetota bacterium, assembly GCA_030852475.1. Taxonomy (GTDB): domain Bacteria; phylum Actinomycetota; class Thermoleophilia; order Solirubrobacterales; family 70-9; genus VAYN01. The sequence goes on from JALYWY010000364.1 coordinate 1,816, forward strand.
GGCCTGGTCGAGGTGGACGAGTGCGCCGAGTTCGTCCCCGAGCTCTACTGCCAGCGCAAGTTCGGACTGCGGGCGCTGGAGAAGTTCGAGGACGTCTTCCGCGGCAACAAAGAGCGGGTGACGCTGGAGAGCGAAGCGCTGCTCGACAAGTACGAGATCTTCGCCACCAAGCAGCAGGACGCCAACTGGCTGCGGCAGCTCTTCTCCCCCAGCTTCATCGTCTGGCTGACCGACGCCGCCCCCGACAAGTTCGCCTTCGAGCTCGTCGACGGCACCCTCTGCTGCTACGTCAGCGGCCACAAGGAGAATGCCGCCGAGCTCGACGCGGTCGCCACCGCCACCGGCGCGGTGGCGAAACGGCTGCGCGAAGAGGCGCTCGAGTAAGGATATCTCGGCAAACTCCGGGAAGGCAGAACCTGACACAAGAGTTCTTTAATCAGGACTCTTGTCTCTATATGAGACCTATGAGAAGGTCGCCCCGTGCTCGCTCATATCGCCGGCATACCGATCGAGGAGACCGCTCTCGGCCTGGCTCCGATTGCGGCGATCGTGAGCGCGGTCGCCTCCCACGCCCTCTTCAAGATCTCGGCGCCACTCAGGCGCCGTAGGCCGTGAGGCCCGAGCGATGACGACGGGTGCGCCGGTTTCCTCGCAGCCGATCTCACCGGTTCGCTTCCGGCGCAACGCCGACCGGCTCACCGCCGGGCAGCTCGACACCCTCCGGGCCGCCTTTCGGACGATGTACGCAATCGACGACGACCGCGGCTATGGCTACTTCGCCGGGATCCACGGCCTGCCGCTGCCGATCAGCTGCGAGAACGCCCACGGGACCCCCTACTTCCTCCCCTGGCATCGCGCCTACCTCTACTTCTTCGAGCGAGCGCTCCGAGACCGGAACCCCGACGCCGGCCTCGTCTGGTGGAACTGGCAGACCGACCCGGAACGCGAGTCGCGCCTGCCGGAGCCCTACCGGAAAGCCAGGGTCGGCGGCAAAGCCAACCCTCTGTACTCGGCGAAAGTCCCGAAACTGGCTCTCGACCAGGCCAGGCGCAGCGGGCTGCAGGTCTCGGCGACGACGAAAAGGGAAATCGGCGATTCCGTGCCCCTGCCGAGCCGCGATGAGGTCGAGGACGTCCTCGACCGCTCCCAGTTCATCGATTTCAGCCGCGCGCTCGAGCAGCTGCACGGCCGCATCCACGGCTGGGTCGGCGGCCACATGGGCCTGATCCCTTTTGCCGCCTTCGACCCCGTCTTCTGGGCCCATCACACGATGTGCGATCGGCTGTGGCGGCTCTGGCAGCTGCGCCACCCGGGCGCCAACCCGCCGGCGTCGATCCTCGACGAGGCGCTGCCCCCGTTCCGGATGACCGTCCGCCAGACGCTGAGCGTCACCGCCCTGGGCTACGACTACGCGGCCTCGACCGCCTCGGCCGGAGCAGGAGTGCGCCGGTGAAGCGCCTTCAGGCAAAACGCCTCGACATACCCGCCGAGCGGGACGAAGTCGTCCGCGCCGACCTGATCTTCTACGGCGTCGATCATTCCGGGCCGACCTACGAAGGCCGGATCTTCCTCAACAACCCGAAAGCCTCCGAGAAAACGGCGATGACGGCGGAGGAGGGCTACGCCGGGTCGTTCACCGTCTTCGGCCATGGTGGCTGCTTCGGCTCCGAGGGTCACTGCGCCACGAACGATCGCCTCAGCGACGAGTTCGACCGGCGTCCGCCGCACCCCCTGACGCCCCAGACCCTCTCGGTCACGATCACCGAGGCCTTGGCCCGGATCGCCGCCGACGAAGTGGAGGTCGACGTCGTCCCGGTGATCCTCGCCGACACGGGCTCCGGCTCGGGGAGCTACGACGTCGCGGCGTTCGAGCGGGTTCGCCTGGTCACCTACGCCTGAGCGGCGGCTCGACCAACTAGCTAGAAGCCGGCGAAGAAGCTCTCGGCGTTGGCGATCAGGCCGGCGGTGATCATCAGCAGGACCGAGGGGACGAGGACCAGGGCGACGACCAGCTGGATCTTCGGCGCGGCGCGGGCGGCGCGCTCCTCGACGGCGCGGCGGCTGTCGCGGCGCAGGGCGCTGGCCTGACGGCGGAGCTGGTCGGCCAGGGGCGAGCCGAACCTTCGCGAGCGCTCGACCGCCGCCACCAGCGTCGCCAGCTCGCTGCCGGGAACTCGCCGCCGCAGGGACTCGAGCGCCGTGCTGAGAGGAACGCCGCAGGAGAGCTCGGCGACCGTCAGCCGCAGCTCTTCGGCCAGCGGTCCCTCCCCCGCCCGGGCGAGCTGCTCGATGCCGGCGGCAGGGCCCCGGCCCGAGCTGGCGCTGACCGCGAGCAGGTCGAGTGCGTCGGGCAGCGCTGCGATCAGGCGGCGCCGGCGGCGCCGCGCCCGCCGCTCGAGCAGCAGGTCCGGAGCGAGGAACCCGGCGATCGGCATCGCAACCACAACCAGAAGCGCGATCCGCCCCTGCGCAGCAGGCGAAGCCACCAGTCCCAGCACCGCCCCGGCGGCGGCGCCGGCGAGCTTGGCGATGAGGAGCCTCGGCAGGGACAGCCGCAGGGTCCGCCCGCGCAGCAGCTCCCTGCTCCCCGCCGCACCGAACAGCACCGCGAGGGCAGCGAGGAGCCCGGCGCCGCTCACTCGACCACCCGCGCGAAGCGGCGGATCGCGACGAAGCCGACCAGTTGCAGCACCGCGGCCAGGGCGAGGAGGACGGCCGCCGGCGGCGAGGCGATGAGCTTGACCAGGAAGCCCGGCTGCAACAGCTCGGCGAACACCGCTCCCCCGGTCGGCATCGCGACCACGAGGAGCCCGGTGAAGCGAGCCTGGGCGGTGGCCGAACGCGCGTCTTCGGCGACCCGCTCGCGCTCGGCCGCCCCCGCCGCGAAGCGGCGCAGCAGGCTGGCGAGATCGCCGCCCGCCAGCCTCTGGCTGAGCAGGGCCGCGGCGAAGGAGTCGACCCGCTCGGAGCGCATCCGCCCCCGCCACCTTTCGATCACCGCCGCCGTCGCCGCACCCAGCTCCAGCTCGGCGGCGAGCCGGGCGAGCTCGACCGCGGGGGGACCGTCGAGCGAGGTCACGGAGCCGGCCAGCGACGCCCGCAGCGAGCGGCCGGCGCTGAGGGAGTCGGCGATCGCCGTCGCCACTTCCGGCAG
>JALYWY010000086.1 GCA_030852475.1 Actinomycetota bacterium
CGCTCGGCCGGGAACACCTCGGCGTCCTTGGCGTGGGCGTGGATCACCCGGTCCACATAAGGGCGCAGCGCCTCGACCGGGTCGATCCCGAGCCAGAGCAGGTGCGAGGGGTCGAAGTTGAGGTAGAGCCCCATCCCGAACATCCACTCCCACAGCTCCGGCGAGTAGGCGAGGTTGCCGGGGGCGCCGTCGGGGTGCCAGCCCTCCATCACGCAGTTCTCGATCATCAGCTTCACCCCGCGCTCGCCGGCGTACTCGACCAGCGGCGGGAAGACCTGCTCGGCCATCCGCAGGTTCTCGCTGACGCTGCGCCCCGGGTCGCGGCCGATGAAGGTGCCCACAGGGACGCCGCCGAGCTCGGCGGCGGCGTCGATGCAGGCGCGGACGTGGGCGTGGACTTCCTCGCGCACGGCCTCTTCTGGATGCAGGTTGTTGTCGTAGTAGGCGAGGGCCGAGAGCCCGAGCCCGTTCTGCCCGAGCGCGTCGCGGACGCGGCCGGCCTCGGCGGCGTCGAAGCGGTCGGCGGCCAGGTGGGTGGCGGTGAAGGGCCGGTCGCCGAGCGAAGGCCAGGCGGCGAGCTCGAGCGTCTCGTAGCCGTGCTCGCCCGCCCACTCGGCGATCCGCTCGAGCGGCCAGTCGGGCAGGCAGGCGGTGAGCAGGCCCAGCTTCATGCCGTCACCTCCACCCACTCGCCCCGCCGCGCCGACTCCAGCACGGCCTCGGTGATGCCGACGGCACGGGCGCCGTCGGCGAGCTGCGGCAGGCCGTCGGCCGCTCCCTTCCCCGCGAAGGCGGCGTAGCTCTCGGCGACGAAGGCGTCGAAGCAGTCCTGATAGCCCTGAGGGTGGCCGCCGGGCAGAGTCACGTAGCGGGCCGCGCGCGGGTCGAGCGTGTCGAAGTCGCGCGGGATCCGCTCGAGGCCGTCGCGCCGCAGGATCGTCAGCTCGTCGGGCCGTTCCTGGTCGAAGGCGAAGGTCTCGGCCCCGGCCGCGATTTCGACCCAGAGCCGGTTCTTGCGCCCGGCCGAGACCTGCGAGACGACCAGCGAGCCGGTCGCGCCGTCGTCGGTCTCGAACAGCAGCGCCGCCAGGTCCTCGGTCCGCACCGGCCGCTCCTCTCCGCCGCCGCCGCGCGCGAACGAGGCCGCCTCGCCGCCGCGGCGGGTCTCGTGGGCGACCGCCGTCCGCGCGACCAGCGAGGTGATCCGCTGGTCGGAGACGAACTCGACCAGGTCGCACCAGTGCGAGCCGATGTCGGCGAAGGCGCGCGAGGCGCCGCCGAGCTCGGGGTCGACCCGCCAGTTGTAGTCGCCGGCGTCGAGCAGCCAGTCCTGCAGGTAACCGCCGCAGATCAGCCGCGCCGGCGGCGCGTCGTCGAGACGGACCCGCAGCTCGCGCACCGTCGGGTAGTAGCGGTAGACGAAGGGAACGGTGACGAGGACGCCGGCGGCCTCGGCCGCGGCGGTCAGCTCGCGGGCCTCGGCACTGTCGAGCGCGACCGGCTTCTCGCAGATCACGTGCTTGCCGGCCTCGATCGCCGCCAGCGCCAGGGGCAGGTGGAGGTTGTTCGGGGCGCAGATGTGGACGACGTCGATCTCGTCGGAGCGGACCAGCTCCTCGGCGCTGGCGAAGTCCCGCTCGGCGGCGAGCTCGTCGCGCGCCTCGACCCCGCGCTCCGGGCTGGAGGCGGCGACGCCGCTGATCCTGGCGCCGGCGAGGCGAGCTGAGTGGGCGTGCACGCGGCCGACGAAGCCGGCGCCGACGATCCCGGCGCGCAGGCTCCGGGTGCTTACCAAGGGGCTGCGAGGCCCCGCTTGAACGGTGCTCTCCTCCACGAACCGAACGTATCCCCCTTTTGTATGGGTGTCAAGCAAAAGTTTGCTTCTTAACCCTCAGAAGTGGTTTCATGGACCGACATAAATCTCCAACCTGATTCACTCCCGCCCCCTCTATGGATGCCAAGCCACAGCGAGCAGATCCGATCGGCCCCGACTTCCTGCTGAAGCTGATCCGCGACGGCGACGGCATCACCCGGGCGGACCTGGCCAGGCGCACCGGCCTCGCCCGCTCGACGATCACCCAGCGGCTCGAGCAGTTGCAGGGGCTGGGCCTGCTGAAGGAGATCGGCGGCAGCGCCTCGACCGGCGGGCGGCCGCCGATGCGGCTCGCCTTCAACGAGGACGCGGCGCTGGTGCTGGCCGCCGACCTCGGCGCCACCCACTCGCGGCTCGCGATCACCAACCTCGGCGGTCAGGTGCTCGCCGAGGACCGCGGCGACATCGAGATCGCCGACGGGCCCGAAGTCGTCCTCGACTGGGTCGAACGGCGCTTCAGCGCGCTGCTGGAGGAAGTGGGCGGCGAGCACGGCGCCGTGGCGGGGATCGGGATCGGCGTCCCCGGCCCGGTCGAGCACTCG
>JALYWY010000100.1 GCA_030852475.1 Actinomycetota bacterium
AAGCGCGAAGAGGAGGCGGCGATCGAGGAATCGAAAGCGTTCTCGCGCTACGAAGGGGAGGGCGACGGCCTCACCGCGCCCGCCTACCTGCCCGGCCTGGCGCTGATCCTCGCCCTCGCCCTGGCCGGCGCCACGGTGCGGGGCGGTCCCGGCCACCGCCCCGCCGCCGCAACCGCTTCAGCAGTCAGAACCCAAAGGAGTCGCAGATGACGAACCAACGCGCCACGTCCTTCGCCGCCTGGTCGGCGCTCGCCCTCGCCCTCGCCGCCTTCGTCCTCTCGGGCGCGGGGCAGTCGATCGCGGCGAAGATGCTGCCCGGCCCCAGCCTGCAGCCGAAGAAGTTCGGGATCCTGCGCCTCAACGCGAAGAAGAAATTCCCGGCGAGCGTGCTGCCGCGCAGCGTCTTCGCCAACTGCTCGCCGGAGACGGTGAAGATCGGGACGGTCTGCATGATGACCAACCCGTATCCGCTCGAACGGGACGAGATCGGGCTGAACGACTACTTCTTCGCGACCCAGAAGTGCGCCAGCCTCGGCGGCTACCTGCCGACCGCCGCCGAACTGATCGGCGCCGCCAAACGGGTGAAGCTGGCCGGCCGCGTCGACGACAACGAGGTCACCGCCTCGACCGACGTCGACCCCACCGACGGGCTCAAGGACAAACGCGAGATGAGCGCGACCCTGACCACCACCGCCTCCGGCGGCCGCGCCGCCGGCTCGATGGGAATCAGCGACGTCTCCCGCGGCGACCCCCGGGCGGGCGAGCCGGACCCGATCCCGCTCCCGGCCGACCCCTCGCCGGAAACCCTCCACTACGTCACCGTCTACGACAACGGCAACCGCGGCGGCTTCGCCGGCGGCAAACCCGTCGGCCAGCCGGAGAACTTCCGCTGCGCCTTCAACTTCACCCAGGGGAAAGCGGGCCACCTGAAATAGAGCTGGTGGTAGGGAGGACTTGCCGGGTTCAGCTGCCTGCTCAAGAGAGCAGCCGTGCGCCGAGTCCGCGATAGACCGTCCTATACGCGGTTTATCGCGGACTCGCGAGTGAGCGAGCTGATCAGCAGCTTCGCGGTCCCCACACCGGCCTGGACTCAGTTAATCCGTTCCGGGCTGAACCTGTAGCCGATGCCGAAGTGGGTGTGGATGTAGCGCCAGTCGGGGGCGACCTGCTCGAGCTTGTGGCGGACCTTGCGGACCAGGACGTCGACGGAGCGGTCGCGGCGCTGCATCGTGCCTCCCCAGATCTCGGTGTAGATCTGGGGACGCTGGACGACGCTGTCGACGCGCTCGGCGAGCATGATGAAAAGCTCGAACTCGCGCACGGTGAGGCCGGCGCGGCGGCCGTCGGCGAGGACCTGGAGCTCGGCGGGGCGGATCTCCAGGTTGGCGATCTGCAGGGTCTGCGGCTGAGGGAGGGAGGACGCCACGCCGGCACCCTCTCCGGGTACGTGCGCCCAGTGGTGAAGAACTCGTTTAGAGCTGGAGAACATCTGGTGAAGCCGTTCACCAGTTCTTATCCAGACAGTTACGCCGCGTTCACTTAGCTGCATCGAACCGCGCGGAGACTGACGGCGATCAGCCATCAACCCGCCACCAGGAGCGATAAGCAGATGAAACGTTCGCGTCTCCTGGCCGCCGCGGCTGCGCTCGCTCTGTGCGCACCGTTGAGTGCGGCCACCGCGGCCAGCGCCGCGACGATCACGATGAGTGGATCGACCTCGGTCGCGCCGCTCGCCACCAAGCTCGCCAAAGCCTTCCTGAACACGCCGAAGGGCAAAGGCAACAAAGTCGTGATCCTCCAGGGGGGTTCCGACATCGGCATCACCGACGTCTCGCGCGGCCGCGTCACCCTCGGGATGTCCTCGCGCGACCCGAAACCGGCCGACCCGGGCGGAATCGTCTTCAACAAATTCGCCCGCGACGCGGTCTGCATCGTCACCAACTCCTCGAACCGGATCCCGACCCTGAGCCAGACGCAGATCCAGGACATCTTCTCCGGCCGCATCCGCAGCTGGAGCCAGGTCCCCGGCGCCACCTCGAGCGGTCCGATCGACCTCGTCGTCCGTACCGCCGCCTCCGGAACCCAGGACGCCTTCCAGAACATCTTCATGGGGCAGACCCTGCGCGTCGCCGCCAGCGCGACGACCAAATCCTCGAACGGCCTGCAGGCGCAGACGATCAAATCGAACCCGAACGCGATCGGCTACGCCTCCTTCGCCTTCGTCGGCGGCCTCCACACGGTCCCCTACCAGGGCGTCCCCTGCACCCTGCGCAACGCGAAGTCGGGTCAGTACGCCGGCAGCCGTAACTTCTTCCTGGTCAGCCGGGGAGCGGCGAAGGGGCTGGCGAAGGACTTCATCAGCTTCGCCCGCAGCAGCTCCGGCCAGGCGATCGTCGGCAGCGAGTGGGTTCCGCTCCGCTAGATGGCAGGACTTCGCACCAGCCGATGAACCCGACCGAGCCAGCCTTCTGGTCGGACCGCCGCGTCGAGCGCATGCTCGGCGCGGTCGCCTGTCTGGTCCTGTTGCTGATCGTCGGCATGATCGTCTTCGTCTTCTCGAAGGCGTGGCCGTCGTTCGCCCACAACGGGCTGGCCTGGTTCGGTTCCGGCGGTGACGTCGACCGCCAGCTCGAGGACATCTTCAACTCGCCCTCGAACCCGGCGAACTACGTCTACGAGCTGCGCGCCTGGCCGCTGATCTGGGGCACGTTCGTGATCACCTTCGGCGCGGTCGCGATCGGCGTCGTCTTCTCGCTCTTCGCCGCGATCTTCATCGTCGAGTTCGCCCCCCGCCGGCTCGTCGACGTCCTGGAGCCGGTGGTGCGGCTGCTCGCCGCCGTGCCCTCGGTCGTCTACGGGCTGATCGGGATCCTCGTCGTCGTCCCCTGGGTCGGCCAGAACCTGATCAGCCTCGAGCGCAAGGAATCGGTCTCCAACGTGATCCAGCTCGACGGCTCCAGCGTCATCGTCGGGATCCTGATCCTGACGATCATGATCACGCCGATCATGATCGCGATCGTGGTCGACGCGCTGCGGGCGGTGCCGCGCGGCTGGACCGAAGGCGCGGCGGCGCTCGGCGTCAACCGCTGGCGGGTCACCTGGTCGATCACGGTCCGCACCGCCCGGCCGGCGGTGATCGCCGCCGCCGTCCTCGCCACCGCCCGCGCCCTGGGCGAGGCGATCATGCTCTCGATGGTCTCCGGCTCGGCCAGCTTCGCGCCGAACCCGATCGACGGCATCACCTTCTTCTTCGAGCCGACCCGCCCGCTCGCCTCGGCCCTGGTCGAGAACGTCGAAGGCCTGACCGTGGTCCCCTTCGGGCAGACCCTCTTCGCCTTCGCCGCCGTCCTCCTCGTCTCCAGCATGTTCCTCTCGCTGGCCGGGTTCGTCGCCAAGCAGCCGCTGCGCAAATACGGGGTGCGGCCGTGAGTGCGACCGCCGGGCGGGCGCCGCTCCCGACCCCCTCCGCGACGGCTCCCCGCGACAGCATCAGCGCCTGGCCGCTGCGCGACCGCGTCGGCTACTTCTGCGCCTGGGGCGCCGGCCTGCTGCTGATCGCGATCGCCGGCTCGATCGTCGTCTACATGGGCTACCGCGGCGCCCAGTACTTCGACCCCTCGCTGTTCTTCGAGAGCCCCGCCGCCGAGACCGACCAGTCGAAAAGCGGCGGCTTCAAGGACCCGCTGATCGGGACCGCGATGCTGCTGGTGATGTCGACCCTGATCGCGGCGCCGCTCGGGGTGACGATCGCGGTCTGGCTGACCGAGTACGGCCGCCCCGCCGGCCTCGCCCGTACGGTCGAATCGGCGATCGAGATCGTCGCCGGCACCCCCAGCATCGTGCTGGCGATGTTCGGGCTGATCCTCTTCCAGGAATGGTTCGGCTTCCTCACCTTCGACGCCGAAGGCTCGGTCCTCGGGC
>JALYWY010000107.1 GCA_030852475.1 Actinomycetota bacterium
AGCAGGAGGCCGAAGGTCCGGTAGCTCGGGTGGCCGACCCGGCGGCTGCCGGTGGTCGACATGATCGAGGTGAGCGAGCGGACCCGCTCGGGCTGCTCGATCGCGGCGGTTTGGACGATCATCCCGCCCATCGAGGCGCCGACCAGGTGGGCTGACTCGATCCCGAGGTGGTCCATCAGCCCGAAGGTGTCCGCGGCCATGTCGCGGAGGAAGTACGGAGCGGCGCCGCGGCCGGTCGCCATCGCCAGGAGGTTCGGCGTCCCGCCCTCGCGGATCTTGGTCGAGCGGCCGATGTCGCGATTGTCGAAGCGGACTACACGGAAGCCGCGCTCGGCCAGCATCCCGCAGAACCCTTCGTCCCAGGCGATCATCTGCGTCGCCAGGCCCATCACCAGCAGCAGCGGCTCTCCGGCGGGGTCGCCCATCTCCTGGTAGCAGAGCTCGATGCCGTTGGCCGGCGCCAGCTGCTCGTCGCTGAAGGCGTGCATCTGTGGATCGTACCCATGCTGGCCAGGCAGCCAAACGTCATACTCGCGCCGATGCGGACGGCGATCATCTCCGACCTTCACCTCGGCGTCGCCAGCGACGAGGACGTGCTGCGCGACCCCGAGGTGCGGCGGATCCTGCTCGAGGAGATCGCGGGCGCCGATCGCCTCGTCCTCCTCGGCGACGTGGTCGAGCTGCGCAACCTCCCGGTCGGCCCCTCCCTCGCCCGCGCCCGGCCCTTCTTCGAGGAGCTCGGCGAGGCGCTGGGCGAGGCCGAGGTGGTCCTGGTCCCCGGCAACCACGATCACCGCCTCGCCGAGCCGCTGCTCGACGAGCTCTCGATCGCCGGCGACCCGACCCTGGGGCTCGAGCAACGCCACGCCCCCTCCCCCGGCCCCACCGCGCTGATCGACGAGTGGCTCGGCGCCGCGCGGCTGCAGATCGCCTACCCCGGGGTCTGGCTGCGCGACGACGTCTACGCCACCCACGGCCACTACATGGATGTCCACCTGACGCTGCCGCGGGCCGAGTGCGTGGTCGCGGCGACGATGGTCCGGCTCTCCGGCCCCCTCCCGGGCCGGGCGACGCCGAACGACTACGAGCGCGTCCTCCGCCCTCTCTACGGATTCGCCTACGGCCTCGCCCAGGTGCTGCCGGTCAAGCGCCGCCGCAACGGCCCCTTCGAGAAGGCCTGGGAGGTGCTGGCGGGGGAAACGGACGAGCTCACCGTCAGGGCCCGCGCCGCCCGCGCCGGCTTCCCGCTGGGGATCCGCGCGCTCAACGGCCTGCTGCGCGCCGAGTTCGAGCCGGACGTGCGGCCGGCGGCGATCTTCCGCAGCGGCGTCGAGGCCGCGACCGAGATGGCGGTGCGGCTCGGCGTCGACGACGTCCACGTGATCAACGGCCACACCCACCGCCTCGGCCCGCTGCCCGAGGAACCCGGGTGGCCCCTCCCCCGCGGCGGCCGCCTCCACAACACCGGCAGCTGGGTCTTCGCCTCCGCCTTCCACCACCCGGGAGACCCACCCAACTCCTACTGGCCGGGCACCGTCACCTGGCTGGAGGACGACGAGCCGCCGCACCGCGTGCGGCTACTGCAGGACCTCTCGCACGACCAGATGATCGATTTGATCAACCGGCCGAGCGCAGCCAATCGGCGATAGTCGCGCCGATCGCCGGACCGGCGTCCTCCTGGAGGAAGTGCGAGGCGTTCTCGACCGGCACCGGAGGCGGGAAGTTCAGCTGGCTCGAGACCCTCTCTCCCACCGACAACGGGAGGATCGGGTCGGAGTCGGCCCAGAGGACCAGCGCCGGGCGGTCGTCCTCGCGCAGCGCATCGGCAACCGCTTTGCCCTCGGCGGCGCCGACGGCGTCGGGGGTGGTCGGGAGGATCAGCGGGAAGGCGCGTACGCCGGCCTTCGAAGGTCCGTCTATATAAGGAGCGTCGTAGGCGGCGACCACCTCGTCGCCTGGATCGTTCCTGCAGCCGCCCTTGACGAGGAACCCGACCGGCACGTCCTCGTTGTCGCGGACGAAGTCGCGGAAGGCGAACCAGGCGTCGCTCATCTGCTGGTGGCCGGTGAAGGGGCCGGTCTCCATGATCACCAGCCGGCTGATCCGGTCGGGGTGCTCGGCCGCGAGCCGCAGCCCGATCGGCCCGCCCCAATCGTGGACGACCGCGGTCGCGTTGCGCAGATCGAGTTCCTCCAGCAGCGCCGCCATCAGCTCGACGTGGCGGTCGTAGGTGTACCAGCCCAGGTCGGTTGGCTTGTCGGAGCGGCCGAAGCCGGGGTAGTCGGGGGCGATGCAGCGGTAGCCGGCGTCGCGCACCGGCGGGATCACCTTGCGCCAGAGGAACGACCAGGTCGGCTCGCCGTGGAAGAAGACGACCGGCTCCCCCTCCCCCTCGTCGAGGTGCGCCAGCCGCAGCCCGTCGACCTCGCGGTAGCGCGACTCGAACGGGTAGTCCGGCAGCCCCTCCAGCAGCTCGTCCGGCGTGCGGACGGCGTCGACGCTCATCGCGCCCAGTCTATGCCGAAAAGGGATTCTTGATCTGAAATCCCGGAATTCATATCCGGATTCTCTACTTTCCTGATCGACTTTGTGCTAGGGTGCCGCCCTCATTGAGCAGTAAGTTGCTCAAGAAAGTAAGTCACTCAACTTAGGAAGGAACCCTGGATAGATGCGGAACCCTCGGAACAACCGGCGGCGCAGCGCGAAGGTGGCCCTCCCCGCCGCCCTTCTCGTGCTGCTCATGGCAGTCTTCGCCGCTGGCTGCGGCGGTGGCGGCGACGACAGCGCCACCGGCTCCTCTGGCGGCGGCGGCAGCGTCGACCTGGTCGCCTACTCCACCCCCCAGCAGGCATTCGAGGAGGGAATCATTCCCGCCTTCGAGGGAACCCCTGAGGGCGAGGGCGCCTCGTTCTCGACCTCGTTCGGAGCTTCCGGCGACCAGCGCCGCGCGGTCGAAGCCGGGCAGTCGGCCGACGTCGTCGACTTCTCGCTCGAACCCGACATGACCAGCCTGGTCGAGGCGGGCCTCGTTCCCAAAGACTGGAACGCCAACGAGCACAAAGGGATCATCACCGACTCGGTCGTCGTGATCAGCGTCCGCCCGGGCAACCCCGAGGGGATCGAAGACTGGGAGGACCTGGTCAGCGGTGACGTCGAGATCATCACCCCGAACCCGGCGACCTCCGGCGGCGCCAAGTGGAACATCATGGCCGCCTACGGCTCGCAGATCGCCGCCGGCAAATCGCCGGACGAGGCGCTCGACTTCGTCGCCGAGATCATCTCCAACACCTCGGTGCTGGACGACAGCGCCCGCGACTCCCTGCAGACCTTCGCCAACGGCAAAGGCGACGCCCTGATCGGCTACGAGAACGAGGCGATCCAGGCCAAAGAAGAGGGCGTCGAGCTCGAGTACGTCATCCCCGACGACACGATCCTGATCGAGAACCCCGCCGCGGTCACCACCGACGCGCAGGACCCCGAGACGGCGAAAGCCTTCCTCGACTTCATCTGGTCGAAAGAGGGGCAGCAGCTCTTCGCCGAGTACGGCTACCGCCCGGTTGACGACGCGGTCCTGGCCGAACACAAAGAGGAGTTCCCCGACGTCCCCGGCCTCTTCACGATCGAGGAGTTCGGCGGCTGGGAGAAAGTCGACGAGGAAATGTTCGACGACGAAAACGGAAAAGTCACGGAGATCCTCCGCAACCAGGGCGCACCGCTCGAGTAATCCCAAGGAGCACAGAGATGAACCCGGCAAACACCGCGGCGGCACCCGCGCCGTCGACCCCGTCGAGGAGGAGCCTCAAGCTCCCCTTCGGCGGGGAGCCGCTGATGCGCGGCATGGTCCTGACCTGGCTCAGCGTGATCGTCCTGATCCCGCTGGCCGCGGTCGTGGTGCGCTCCACCGACGAGGGGATGGGCACCTTCTGGAACGCGATCACCGAGCCCGAAGGGATCGCGGCGATCAAACTCACCCTGATCGCCTCGCTGGTGATCGTCCTGATCAACATCGTCTTCGGCGTGCTGATCGCCTGGGTGATGGTCCGCGACGACTTCCGCGGCAAGCAGATCGTCAACTCGGTGATCGACCTTCCCTTCGCGCTGCCGACGATCGTCGCCGGCCTCACCCTGCTCACCCTCTACGGGTCGAAAAGCCCGATCGGGGTCGACGTCACCTACACCAAGATCGCGGTCGGACTGGCGCTGCTGTTCGTCACCCTGCCATTCGTGATCCGGGCGGTGCAGCCGGTCCTGCACGAGGTCGACAAGGAGATGGAGGAGGCGGCGGCCTCGCTCGGCGCCAGCAACACCCGCATCTTCCGCAGCATCCTGCTGCCCAACCTGACGCCGGCGATCGTCACCGGCGCGGCCCTCGCCTTCGCCCGCGCGATCGGCGAGTTCGGGTCCCTGGTGCTGATCACGGGGAACATCCCCTTCGAAACCCAGGTCGCCTCCGTCTACATCTTCGCCCGCATCCAGCAGGACAACCAGACCGCGGCCGCGGCCGTCTCGGTCTTCCTCCTGGTGATCTCGGTGGCGGTGCTGTTCGCCCTCAGCCTGTTCGGCTACTGGAGGTCTCGCCATGAGCGCTCCTAGCCGCCTCTCCCGGATCGGGCTGCGGACGGTCGCGCTCGGCTACCTGGCGGCCCTGCTGGTCGTCCCGCTGGCGCTGGTCTTCTACCGCACCTTCGAAGACGGCTTCGCCGCTCCCTGGGAAGCGATCACCAGCCCCGAGGGCATCCACGCCTTCTGGATGACCGTCGTCTGCGTCGGCATCGCGGTGCCGCTGAACACGATCTTCGGCGTCGCCTGCGCCCTCGTCCTGGTCCGCCAGCGGTTCCGCGGCAGGATGCTCGTCGACTCCCTGATCAGCCTCCCCTTCGCGGTCTCGCCGGTCGTGATCGGCCTGGCGCTGTTTCTGGTCTACGCGCAGGGCGGCTGGTTCGCCGGCATCGTCGAAGGTCTGGGGGTCCAGGTCATCTTCGCCCTGCCGGGGATGGTGCTGGCGACGATCTTCGTCTCGCTGCCGTTCGTGGTGCGCGAGGTGCAGCCGGTGCTGGTCGAGATCGGCACCGAGCAGGAGGAGGCCGCCTCGACCCTCGGCGCCAACGGCTGGCAGACCTTTTGGAAAGTCACCCTGCCGGCGATCCGCTGGGGCGTCACCTACGGCGTCGTCCTCGCGACGGCCCGCGCCCTCGGCGAGTTCGGGGCGGTGGCGGTGGTCTCGGGGAAAATCTCCGGCCAGACGGAGACCCTCCCGCTCTTCGTCGAGAACGAGTACAACAACTTCAACGTCGCGGGGGCCTACGCCGCCGCGATCGTCCTCGCCCTGCTGGCGGTGGTCGTCCTCATCACCGTCAGCTGGTTGCGCAATCGCGGAGTGAGCGGTGCGCCGCCCGCCCCTGAACTAAACCCGGCTGGCCCAGTCGAGAAGGAGGCCTGAACCAATGTCAACCAAGGAGCTGACCCAACCGCTCAGCGCCGGCACCGGCGGCAAGGGGATCGCCGTGCGCGACGTGACCAAGCGCTTCGGGGACTTCGTCGCCCTCGACGACGTCTCGATCGAGGTACCCGACGGCGGCCTCACCGCCCTGCTCGGGCCCAGCGGCTCGGGCAAGTCGACCCTGTTGCGGGTGATCGCCGGCCTCGAGCAGGCCGACGAGGGGACGGTGATGATCGCCGGCGAGGACACGACCCACGTGCGGGTCCAGGACCGCAACGTCGGTTTCGTCTTCCAGCACTACGCCGCCTTCAAGCACATGACGGTGTTCGACAACGTCGCCTTCGGCCTCAAGATCCGCGGCGCCGACAAGTCGGCGATCCAGAGCCGGGTCGAGGAGCTGCTGGCGCTGGTCCACCTCGAGGGCTTCGCCCATCGCTTCCCCAACCAGCTCTCCGGCGGCCAGCGGCAGCGGATGGCGCTGGCGCGGGCGCTGGCGGTCGAGCCACGCGTGCTGCTGCTGGACGAGCCGTTCGGCGCGCTCGACGCCCGGGTGCGGGAGGAGCTGCGCGCCTGGCTGCGGCGCCTTCACGACGAGGTCCACGTGACGACCATCTTCGTCACGCACG
>JALYWY010000111.1 GCA_030852475.1 Actinomycetota bacterium
TCCTCGATCTCTGCGCCGGTCCCGGGATCAAGACCGGGCAGATCGCCGAGCGGATGGGCGACCGCGGCGAGGTGATCTCGGTCGAGCTCGATCCGGATCGGGCCGGCGAAGTCGCCGCCCAGGCGACCCGGCTCGGCCTGCGCAGTGTCAGCGTGATCGAGGCCGATGGGCGGGAGACCGGGTTCAACCCGATCTTCGACCGCGTCCTCCTCGACGCCCCCTGCTCGGATCTCGGCACGCTCGCCTCCCGTCCCGACGCCCGCTGGCGCAAGTCGCCGAAATCGATTCAGCGGCTGACCGAGGTCCAGGACGGACTCCTGCGCAACGCCGTCAGCGTCCTGCGACCCGGCGGCACTCTCGTCTACTCGACCTGCACGATCTCCCGCCGCGAGAACGAGGACCGGATCGCCGCCCTGCTGCGAGCCTCCGCGGCGGGCGAGGTGCCGCCGGTCGAGCTCGACGACCTCGGCGCCCGCGCCCCGGAGCTCGCCTCCACGGCCGAGCCGCGCTGTTTGCAGCTGCGGCCGGACCGCGACCGCACCACCGGCTTCTTCATCGCGCGCCTTTCCAGAAGCGCCTAGCATTGATCGGGACCGATGAGCCACCCCGACCAGTCGACTCCCGAGGATTCGAATCCTCTGGGCAGGGCGCCGTGCCCGAACTGCGGCGAGCCCTGGCTGCGCCCGACCCAGCTGCCGGGACGCCTACGGTGCGTCAACTGCCTCACGCGCTTCGAACTCGTCTCCCAGTGCCCCAACTGCGGCGAGCACCAGACGATCGCCCGGATGAGCCACACCGCCGACATGGAATGCCAGTCATGCGGCAGCTCGATGCTTCGGGTTGCCTGAACGGCCGCGGCGTCAACTAGGTTTCCGGCGATGAGCGAGCGGATGCGAGAGCTGCTGCAGGCGCCGCGGGTCGCCCCGTCGATCCTCTCCGCCGACATGGCCCGGCTGGGGTCGCAGATCGAAGAGGTGATGGACGCCGGCGCGCGGGTGATCCATTTCGACGTGATGGACGGCCAGTTCGTCCCGCCGATCACGATCGGGCCGCTGGTCCTCGGCGCGATCGCCGATCAGGTGCACGATGCCGGTGGCGTCGTCGACGTCCACCTGATGATCACCGACCCCGAGCTGCAGATCGCCGAGTTCGCCAAGGCCGGCGCCGACTCGATCACCTTCCACGAGGAGGCGACGCCGCACGCCCACCGCACCCTGGCCGCGGTCCGCGAGCTCGGCTGCCTGGCCGGGGTCGCGATCAACCCCGGCACCCCGGTGGAGGCGGTGCAGGAGCTGCGCGGGCTGGCCGACGTCGTCCTCTGCATGACCGTCAACCCCGGCTGGGGCGGGCAGTCGTTCATCGAGACCTCGCCGGAGAAGGTCGAGCGCCTGGCGCCGCTGGTCGGCAACGCCCGGATCGAGGTCGACGGCGGGGTGGATGCGGCCACCGCCGGCCCGCTGGCAGCCGCCGGCGCCCGCCTCTTCGTCGCCGGCTCAGCCGTCTTCGGCGCTGCCGAGCCCGCTGCCGCTTACGCCGAGATCGCTGACGCCGCCGGGGCCTCCTGAACCGCCCCGGGCGATCAGCGCTCCGGTCACCTCCTGCCACCAGGCCCGCTCGGCGGAATCGACATCGGGCCGTGCCGCTCGCCGCTCGCACCAGCCCGCCACGGCGCGCCGACCGCCGATCGCGACCAGTCCCGAGCTCATCACCGCGTAGCGTCCGTCGGTGAGGGCGACGAGGTACGCGCCCCGCTCGCTGCGGTCGCGGAGCACGGTCGCGATCGGGATCCCGTCGATCTCCTCGCCGAGCTCGCCGTCGCCGCGCGCCGGGCGGACGGTGAAGACCTGCGAGGCGGCTCGCCGCGGCAGCGGCGGCGGGGTCGGTTTGCCGACCGGGCCCTTGACCCACTTGCGGGTCAGCGCCTCGACCTCGTCGCGCAGCTCGCTGCGGACGAGGATGTGGAGCTCGTCCCCCTCGCGCAGCTCGGTCGAGCCCCGCGGTGGCAGCGCGTCGCCGTCGCGGACGATCACGTTGACGAGCGCCTCGCGGGGCAGCTCCAGGT
>JALYWY010000136.1 GCA_030852475.1 Actinomycetota bacterium
CTCTACGTCTGCCGGCCAGCCCTCCCCCGCCCAGACCCCCGTGAGGGTCCAGCTGCCTTCGAGGTCGTGGATCGCGAAGGTGGGCCCCAGGAGCCCCTCTGGGCCGGTTTCCACGGTGGCTCCGGCAAAGACCTGGGAGAGAATCCGGGCCTGTCGATTATTCACTGCCATGGGTCTTTTTACTGTAGAAGTAAAAAACCAGTTTTCGGCAAATAACTAGCGCCTGTGCAGGAAAACTCTCAACGCTCGTCGGGAGTTGAGGCTAGGCCGCGTAGAGCTGCTCGATCGCGCCCTCGTGCTTCTGGGCGACGACGGCGCGCTTGACCTTCAGGGTCGGCGTCAGCTCGCCGGACTCCTGGGAGAGGTCCTGGGGGAGGATCGCGATCTTCTTGACCTGCTCGACCCGGGCGAAGTTCTGGTTGATCTTCTCGACGTGGGCTTCGATCGCGGCCTTGACGTCGGCGTTCTGGGAAAGCTGGACCGGGTCCTCGGGCAGGTCGTTCTCCTGGGCGTATTTGACCGCCTCTTCGGGGTCGAGGGTGACCAGCGCCACCAGGTAGGGACGGCGGTCGCCGACGACGACGCACTGGGAGACCAGCGGGTGCTGCTTGATTTCGGCCTCGAGGTTGGCGGGGGTGATGTTCTTGCCCCCGGCGGTGATGATGATGTCCTTTTTGCGGCCGGTGATCTTGATGAAGCCGTCCGAGTCGATCTCGCCGAGGTCGCCGGTGTGGAGCCAGCCGTCGACGATCGTCTCGGCCGTCGCCTCGGGGTTCTTGTGGTAGCCCTGGAAGACGTTGGGGCCCTTGACGAGGATCTCGCCGTCGTCGGCGATTTTCACCTCGCAGCCGGGGAACGGTTTGCCGATCGTCCCCACCTTGAAGTCCTCGGGGGTAGAGATCGTCGCCGCGGTCGAGGTCTCGGTCATCCCCCAGCCCTCGAGCACGAGGACGCCGGCGGCGTCGAAGAAGCGGAGAATCTCCGGGTTGATCGGCGCCGCGCCGGAGACCGCCAGGCGCAGGTTGCCGCCGAACAGGCCGCGGATTTTCGAGAGGACTTTCTTGTCGGCGAAGGCGTACTGGCGCTGCAGCAGGAAGCCCGGTTTGCGGCCGGCGCGTTCGGTCGCGCGCATCTTCTCCCCGACCTTGATCGCCCAGTCGAAGATCTTCTTTTTGAGGCCGCCCTCTTTCTCGATCGCGCTGGTCGCGGCGGTGTAGATCTTCTCGAAGATCCGCGGCACCGAGGGGAAGTAGGTCGGCTTCAGCTCCGCCAGGTTCGGCAGGATCTTCAGCGGGTCGCGCTCCCAGTAGGCGATCGTGGTGCCGAGGTCGACACTGCCGAGCTGGATCAGCAGCGCGAAGGAGTGGGCCAGCGGCAGGTAGAGGTAGGTGACGTCGCCCTCTTCGATGACGCTGGTCTCGTTGACCATGTCGAGCATCGCCCGGTAGTTGCCGTGGCTGATCACGCAGCCCTTCGGCGGGCCGGTCGTGCCGGAGGTGTAGATGAAGGTGCAGATGTCCTCGGGGGTGACGGCCTCGTACAGCGTCTTCCAGGTGGCGTCGTCGCCGCCGGCGCCTTTGGCGGCGAGGCCATCCATCGAGATCGCGTCCTCGGCGCTGCCGGTCATCATCACGATCTGCTCGAGCTGCGGCAGCTGGTCGCGAACCTGGCGCACCTTCTCCAGCTGTTCGGCGTCCTCGACGATGACGACCTTGGAGTCGGAGTTCTCGAGGACGTAGCGGCACTCCTCGGGCGAGTTCGTCTGGTAGATCGGGACGACGGTGGCGCCGATCGAGAGCGCCGCGAAGTCGAAGTAGGTCCACTCCGCCCGGGTGTTGCCGAGGATCGCGACCCGGTTGCCTTTCTCGACTCCGAGGCTGACGAGGCCGAAGGCGAGGGGGCGGACGATGTCGCGGACCTCGTCGAAGGTCTTGCCGACCCACTGGTCGCCCTCCTTGTAGCGGACGGCGACCTTGGGTCCGTATTGCTCTGCCGCCTTCGGCAGCAGGTCAGCTAGCGTCCGCGAGTGGGTCCCTCTCCCCGGCATCTACCGGGGGAGTGTAATTCAGCGACGCCTTCGAGGCGAGGCTTGGCTCGATCGGGAGGAATCGATGCTGCGCAGGGAGGTTTCGAACAGCGTTCGATCGATTCGCCCGTGGTAGATCGGGACGCCCATCTGGACGCATTTCCCGATCACCTCCTGTCGCTCCATCTGCAGCTGGTCGGCAAGCTCGGCGGGCGTCAGGTGATGGGCCATCGATGACCTCCGGGGTCGTTGAAAATAGGTATGTACATGTGTACCGCCGTCGGCGGACGCCGTCAATCCCGATAATGGGCAGCGCATGTCTTCCGAAGCCGCCTCGAGGCCGATGCCCCGCCGGGGCAGGCTCTTCGTCATCCTGCTGCTGGCGCTGGGTCTGATCGCGCTCGGCTACCTGATCGTCCAGCTCTCGACCCAGGAGGCGGGGGACCCCGTCGTCCGCCTCGACGGAATTACCGACGCGCAGCGGCTCTTCGGCGGCATGCCGCAGGAAGGCGACCGGCTCGGCTCCGACAACGCCCCGGTGACGATCCAGGTCTTCAACGACCTGCAGTGCGCGGCCTGCCGCGACGACTACCTCTCGACGATCCCGGAGCTGGCCGAACGCTACGCGCGGCCAGGCGACGTGAAGCTGCTCTACCGCCACTACTCCAACGGCATCAGCCCGGAGCAGCTGGGCTTCTACGGCGCCGAGGCGGCGGCCGAACAGAACTATGGCTGGCAGTACACCTACCTCTTCTTCCGCAACCAGGACGAAGCCGAGCGCTTCCGGATCGACCAGGACTACCTGGCCTCGGTCGCCGGTGGGGTCGAGGAACTCGACCTGCGGGAATGGGAGCAGGACCTGGAAGACAAAGGTCTCGCCGGAGGCCCGATCGCCGAGCGGCTCGAAAGCCAGGAGGAGCTGGCCCGGGACCTGAAGATCCGCTCCGGCCAGGCGATGATCGTCAACGGGCCGAACGGGACCGTGACGTTGCAGGAAGGCCCGTCGCTGGCCGAAGTCGAAGCGGCGATCGCGAAAGTCGAATAGCGCCGGCGCTCAGGCGACGCGACGCAGGCGCGCCCGGCGGGCGATCAGGTCGCGCCACTCGGAGTCGACGATGTGGGCGGGCGCGGTGGTGGCGAGAAAGTCGCCGAGGATCGCGGCGAGCGCCTCGGGCTCTTCCAGGTTGGGGAAGTGAGCGGCCCGGGGGATGGTCTCGAAGCGGCAGTTGGGGATCTCCCGCTCGGCTTCGAGCCCGTGCTCGATCGGGATCGTGCGGTCGCGCTCGCCCCAGGCGATCAGGGTCGGCATCTCCTTCAGCAGGTAGAGACGATCGGTGGCGCTGACCTTCTGGCCCTGGACGTCGATCACCGAGCGCAGCGTCTGCAGGAAGGCGCGGCGCGAGCCCGGCTCCTGCAGCGGGCCGAGGGCGCGGGCTACCGCCTGCAGGTAGACGCCGGTGGAGTTTCCGCGCTCTCGCAGCTTGGCGCCGGTGGCCGCGAGGGCTCCGACCAGGCGCGGCTGGGTCGCCAGCCGCAGCAGCGCCCCCGAGCCCGGCAGCGCGGCGCTGCGCAGCAGCGGGCTGACGTCGTGACCGAGGCCGCCGCTGGAGATCAGGGCAAGGCGCTCGGTGCGCTGGGGGAACTGGTAGAAGAACTGCATCGCGACCCCGCCGCCGAGCGAGTGGCCGACGATCGTCGCCCGCTCGACCCCGATCGTCGTCAGCAGGTCGCGGATGCTCGCGGCGTGCGCCCCCAGCGAGTAGTCCCCCCGCGGCGTCGCCGCGTCGCCGTGGCCGATCAGGTCCGGCGCGATCACCCGATAGGAGCCGGCGAGATCCTTCGCCACCGTCTCCCAGTGCCGCGAGGAGTTGATCATCCCGTGGATCAGTACGACGTTCGGCCCGCTGCCGATGGTGCGGTAGACGGCGCGGTGCCCGTGCAGGTTCGCCTCGTGCACCTCGAAGGCGGGAGTGGGGGGCATGGGAAGACCCTAACGCGGCGGCGGACGGGACCCGTTCGGGATCAGCTCTGGTGGCTGAACAGCTCGACCAGGCGGTCGCCGGGCTGGAGCTCGCGGCTGCGGGGGTCGCCGAAGCGGATCACCTCGCCGTCGCGGACCACGGCGAGCATGATCGCCCCGTCGGGGCCCAGCGGAGCGGGGCCGGCGTCGTCGGGGCCGATCGTCCGTTCTTTGATGTCGAGCCCCTCTCCGACGGTCATCAGGTCCTCCATCACCTCGGTGATCTGCGGCGTGTGGGTGGAGAGGCCGAGCAGGCGACCGGCGGCGCCGGACGAGGTGATCACCGAGTTGGCGCCGCTCTGGTGCAGGAGGTGGACGTTCTCTTCCTCGCGGACCGCGGCGACGATGCAGAGGTCGGGATTGAGCTCGCGGGCGGTGAGGGTGATGAGAACGGCGGTGTCGTCGCGCTCAGGGGCGACGATCAGCGCCGCGGCGTCGCGAACGCCGGCCTCGAGCAGGACCTCCTGCCTGGCGGCGTTGCCGTCCACCGCTGCCAGGCCATCCGCGGTCGCCCGCGTCCGCTCCTCCTCGTTCGGCTCGATCGTGACGATCTGGTCGGGGCTCGTGCCTTTGTCCATCAGGGTTCGCGCCGCCGTCCGGCCCTTGACCCCGTAGCCGCAGATGATCGTGTGGTCTTTCAAGTGTCTCCTCCAGCGGGCGATCCGGTAGGCGGTCCGGCTCCGCTCCGCAAGTATCTCCAAGGTGGTCCCGACCAGCAGTATCAGGAAGAGGATGCGGGCCGGGGTGACCAGGAGCGTGGTCAGCAGCCGCGCCTCGTCGGAGGCCGGCCGCACGTCGCCGTATCCCGTCGTCGTGATCGAGACCGTCGAGTAGTAGAAGGCGTCGAGCAGGCTGATCGTTTCGTCCTCGGGGTCGACGTAGCCGTCGCGGCCGAGGTAGGTGATCAGGGCGACGAGGACGATCAGCGCCAGCGCGATCGCCAGCCGGACCCCGATCTTCCGCAGCGGGCCGGCTTCGCCTCCCGGCAGGTCGATCGGGAGGTGCGGGCGGGGGCGGGACTCCTCGTTGGGCACGGGCTCAGGATATGCGCAGGGAGCTACGCGGCGAGAGAGCCGTAGCGCTCGCCGGCGGCCGTCCGCGCCGCGGGGTGGAAGCGGACGGCGTCGAGCCAGAAGCGGCTTCCGAGCCGCAGCTGGAGCAGGGCCGATCGCAGCAGCGCCTCGCGCGCCGGGTCCCAAGAGAAGCCGTACAGGTCGCGGATCTCCTCGGGAAGCAGCCCCGTGGAGGTCAATTTGATCGTCTCCGTCAACGGCGTGGCGACCGTGCGCTGCCAGCCCGAGAAAGGCGGCTCGAGGATCATCTGCACGGCCTGTTCGCGGCGCTCGTCGGAGATCCAGAGGCTGCCGTCCCTGAGCCGGCCGTCGACGTACTCCTTCAGCTCCGGGTGCGTTGCGGGCATCGAGTCCGGCGGCAGGCCGAGCAGTTCCCCGACCTGGCGGTACTCGCTCCAGTAGCGCTCGCGCTCCTCGGGGGCGAGGGTGCCGAAGATGCGCTCGTAGTAGACGACCGCGGAGTCCGCCAGGGTCGCGAGCACCCAGAGCCCGAGCCTGGGATCGGTGGCGTCATAGGGAGTGCCCTTGGTGATCGGACCGTAGTCGGCCGGGGTCCTGCCCCGCACCCGGCGGTGCATCGCCTGGACGACGCGGCCGGTCTCCTCGGCTTCCTCCCGGCTGCCGAAGTAGATCCGGGACATCCACTCGTCGGTGCGCTGCAGGCGCTTCTGCGGGTCGTCGAAGACGATCGAGTGGCGCCGGAAGCCGACCACCGCGAGCGGGTCGCACGCCTGCATCAACAGGGCCCGGACCCCCGAGAAGAGGACCAGGCGCTCCCGGTGCAGCCGGCGGACCATCGAGTCGGAAGCGAAGAACCCGTCCACCTCCGCGGCCTGCGGCGCTCGCCCCTGCGGCAGCCCCGGCAGCCTCCTGGGAATCAGCGAGAGGATGTTCGTGGGGCTGAGCACCTCTCAAAGGTAGCTGTCTTGAGCCATTGGTAATGACAGTCGAGACTTGTCCTGTTCTCATGGAGTCCATAGAGTTTTCTCACTCGAATGGAGTCCAAGGGGAGGTCCAGGAAGTTTCGAATTGCGGCCGCCGCCTTGGTTCTGCTTGCGGCGGCGGCGATCGGCTTCGGCTTGGGTGCTTCAGGAGCGCCCGACCAGCAAGCTGCCGACAAGGCGCGGTTGGAGGGCTTCCGGGCAGCGTTCACCGCTTCGCGGACGGCGGCATTCGGACAGGCGCAGCGGACGGGTATGGCGAAGGGGTTCTCACGGGGGAAGCTGAGAGCCGAGCGAGCGGGGAAGCGGCGGGGCGAGGGGACGGGCGCTGCGGACGCGGAGGCCGAGCTCGAACGGATCACTCAGGAAGAAGCGGAAGCGGCGGCGCAGGCTGAAGCCGAAGAGCGGACGGAAAACTGCGGGGCGCCGCTGTTCGTCGAGGGGTACTGCCCGACCGACGAGGAGATCGAACAGGAGAACCGCGCCGAGTCGCTGTGCGGGCCGGGCGATCCGGCCCTGGAAGAAGAAGCGGAACTGTATGGAATCGAATGCTGAGATGGACCAAGGAGGACGACAGTGAGCAAGCCTGACGGCCCGCGCACCCTCGAGGTGCGTTTCTCGACCATCGGCCTTGTCGCCACTGTCCTGGCGGCGGCCCTCGCGATCGGCGTCGGTGCCTATTTCATCGGCAGAGGCACGGGTGAGGACCTGGAGGCGGCGCGAACGGCGGGCGCTCAGGCCGGCCACCGCAAGGGCGCCGCAATAGGAGCGGCCGAGGGGTACGCAATGGGCTTCAAAAGGGGCCGCGAGGCCGGTTTCAAGCGCACCTACCCGAAGGCTTACCGGAAGAGCTATGCGAAGGCGTTCGAGGAGGCGGGCCTGGAAGCCCCAGAGGCGCGGGAGATCAAGGTCTCCTCGCCTAGCGGTTGACCCGACCTATGCGCACCGTCGCAATCGTGATCTCCGGCGTCCTACTGATCGCCGGCTTCGCCATCGGTGGGTACCTGCTCGGGCACGGGAGTGCGCCGGACCGGCAGGAGTTCGACAGCGAGTACGCCGAGGCGTTCGCCCTCGCGTACGAGCAGAGCCGGGAGCAGGCTCGGAAGCGCTCCGCGCGGAGGGGAAGAACCGAGGGTCGTTCGGCGGGTCGTGCGCGAGGAAAGGCGCGAGGCGTTGGCGTTGGCGCAGAGGACGGCAGCGCGGCGGCCGCAGCCGAGTTGGCGCGGATCGACGAAGAACAGATCGCCGCTGAAGAAGCGGCAGCCCAAGAAGCGGCTGAAGAAGCCGAACTGGCGGTCCCGGCTCCGTGCCGGGGCCTGCCCGAAAGCACCGCGAAACGAATGTGCATCGGCGCGGTGGAAGCCGGGGTCTACCCGTAGACCCCGGCTACTCGTCTCCTCTCGAACTGAAGTCATGGGTCTTGTGGTCGCGACAGACAAAAAGGGGCATAGCGTCTTCCGTCTCGGCCGGTGTTTGAAGTCGCACGTCTCGATCGTCCAGACATGACGCTCGGCTTCTAATCGGGGTGCCGCCGGAGGATATGAGAGAAGTTGAGGGCCCTGATGAGGCGGCAGCAGCGGATTCAGCCGCAAATTAAACGGGCAGGCGCTCCTGCTCTGCTGATCCCGTCGAATCACTGGACGATCCCTTTGTTGCAAATACGAGGAGATCCGCTTCCCCAATAGAGACATAGTCCCGATGGCCGACTCGCCGAGTCGACACCTTCAACTCGTTGACATAGGCACTTCCTTTATCCGACGTCAAAATAGGCTGGCCATCCGATAGCTCGATGACGGCGTGCCGGGGGACGACGGCCTCTGCCCTGATACGCACATGATCATTCGCCGAGCTACCGATTCGCAATGGACGCCGGCCAACGGGAACAACCACAACCCCGTGTCGCGCCTCCACAAGAAGACACCAATCCCCGACTGCATCCTCATTCTTCAAGTCGAGCGGGGATCCAACCACTATGGCTCGTTCTTTCGCATGCCCGTGCAGTACTACCTCAGGGGGCTCCTTGCGCGTGATGCCTGCAGCATCGGATTCCGCATACTCATCTAAGTCAAGAATCGCGCTGCGGATGCTCTCCAGATCGTCGTCGGGCACCTGCGACTCATCCTCGTCATCGATTCGAAGCAGCCCGCGAGGACCCGCCCCTTTGGTGGCCAGAAGATCTACGTAGCATCCGTAATCAACGGCATATGCGTCGAACCTAACTCCGGCCTGATCCTTTGCGGCGATGCTCTTCTTGATCAGGTGGATAAGGCGAGCGTCGTAAAGCCAATCAATGAGATGGCTCTCCGATCCCTGCCGCAAGAGGAATCCCCGTATTCCGCGCTTCTCGATGACATTATCGATGATCCAGTGGAGTAAGTCCCGCTCATCAGGCCGCGTTCTGAGCGTTGCCTGCTTATCGCTGAGATACCAGCTACGAGCGGCGTCTCGGACATGGCGGAGCGTGATTTTTTTATCGGCTGCATGAAGTGCAGCCTTGCTTAGAACATTGATTCCATCTCGGGGAACACCCTCTGCTGCCCGAACGAGCTCACGGAATGCTCCTTCCCCTGCAAATGCACGGCTAACAAAGTCGTCGGGGGAAGTCAGGTCAAGATCATCTTCACCCTGTGCGGCAGCCTGTATATGGCGTTGAAATAGCTGTGCAAAAAAGTCAGCTGCGCTGGCTCCGGCGGTAGCAAAAACCATGAACTCATCCAGATCAATATCCGCTGAGACATCTGCCCCCAACTCAATACCTAGATAGCTTCCGTCGGATCGATCGAGCTTAAATGCCGTCCGCGTCTCAATTGCCGCAAACTTGACAGTTACACCAGGGACTGGCAAAAGGCAGTGCCTGATGAGATCTGCAAGCAGAGGCTGCAGGTGAAGTGGAATGTGGCTCCACTCATCCATCATCAGCCACAACCGGTTACCGGGTAGCGCTGGAATCAGTTTTCTTAGCGCGGAAGCAACAGATCCAAAATGGACCCTATGGCGAGCGACGCCTCGCATTACAACCTCGCGCTCCGCGGCTAAGCGCTGTCCCTCATGTATTCGGGCGAATGCTCCTAGCCGGGGTGCCTCAATGCCAAGGTCAGCCCCCTTCGTAGTGTCGGCACTCGCAGACTCCCGCTCCTCAGTCTCACCAATGATCTCGACGTCAGCGAGCGCATCTCCCAGTTTGTCGAGTCGTTTAAGGAGGAGGTCACTCTCGGGAGACTCAGCAGCGGCACCGTCGAATGCCTGCTCTAGCAGCGAGTCGTAGGTGCCTTGAAGGACATCCAAAAGGAGTCGGGTTCCCGCCTCAGCAACCGAGACTTGGGAATTCGTGAAAAGGCCTCCGCTTGAACCGAGGAGACGGAGATCGAGATAGACCACGGTCTCTCCGCGGCTGCGGAGATTCTCAGCGAGGTAGTTGAGGGCGTGGGTCTTCCCGGTCCCTCGCCTGCCAAATATTACCTGCGAATCACGACTCGAAAGCCGCGCAAAGAGCGCGTTGACATCAACAAACGTCTCCGCGAGGGTTTCGGGATCCTCCTCCTCCGCTCGTCTTAGTAGGCGAGCAATGGCCGTATTCACTGCGGTTGAAGGCACGTTGGCAACTTACTTAGACAGGAAGACGCCAACGTTCCGAAGAAGGCCCTGAGCGAGATATAAGGCGCATTCAGCGCGATTAGGCTTGGTTATGCGTTTTCCTCCCGAACCCTGAAGCCAACGGGTCTCTTCGGGCGCGGTGGCGGTTCGATCAGCTGTCGCAGGGCCTTGAAGATTTGTTCCAGTTGCTCATCGTGCTGGTCGAGCCGCCCGGTCACTTCTTGCTCCAGGTGCTCCAGTCGCTCTTGAAGTGCTGCGTAGGAGCTGGCGACGCGACGTAGCTCGACAAACGCCCGCATGATCGCGACGTTGACGGCGATGGCTCGTTTGCTTCTGAGAACCGAGGAAAGCATCGCCACCCCTTGCTCGGTGAAGACAAAAGGGGCGTAGCGTCGTCCGCCACGGCCGGTGTTTGAGGTCGCAATCTGCGACCTCAAAGCTGCTGCCTCGTCCTTGTCGAGCTGGAACATGAAGTCCTCAGGAAAGCGCTCCAGGTTTCTTTTCACCTGCTCGACTAGACGTTTCGTTTCGACGCCGTAGAGCTCTGCCAGGTCTTCATCAAGCATCACCTGTCGCTCGCGGATGACGAAGATCCTCTTCTCGATCGTGGGAGACGCGATCATCTCCAGCGGTTCCCTGTCGCCCTGCTCTGCCATGGGTCAAGCATGACAGATAACGAAACTTATTGTCTACATCATCGGGGCGCCCGGATTTGAACCGGGGACCTCACCGACCCGAACGGTGCGCGCTACCAGGCTGCGCCACGCCCCGAGAGGGGTGATTATCCCAGAGCGGGGAAGTGGGCGCGCCCGAGGGGCGCTCGCCGCTACTTTCTGGGCGGAGGCGGTTCCAACGATGAAGATGGCGCGCAGGCTGATCCCGATCCTTGTTCTGGCGCTGCTGGCGGTGATGCCGGCGGCCGCTCAGGCGTACCTGCCGCACGGCTTCGTCGGGATCTCGCCGCAGAACTCGGGCACGGCAAAGGACTACGAGCTGATGGCCGAAGCGGGCATCAAGAGCGTCCGGCAGCCGCTCGTCTGGGCCGCCGTCGAGCCGGAGAATCCCGCCTACAGCGAACGGCAGTGGGGCTACTTCGACCACGAGGTGCGGCTGGCGGCCCGAGCGGGGATGGAGGTCTTCCCGTTCCTCGTCAACTCGCCGGAGTGGGTGGCGCCGCAGGGGATCGACATCCCGGTCCGCAACGCCTGGCAGCGGCGGGCCTGGGCCTCCTTCGTGCGGGCCGTCGTCGACCGCTACGGCGTCGGTGGGGCGTTCTGGCGGGAAGAAGAGGAGGAGAACGTGCCGTATGTGCCGATGCGGCGGTTCGAGATCTGGAACGAGCAGAACATCGTCAGCTTTGCCAGCGACCCCGAACCGAAGCGGTTCGCGCAGCTGATCCGGATCGCCGGCCGGGTGATCCACCGGGAGCAGCCGGGCGCGAAAGTGATCGTCGGCGGGCTCTTCGGCCGGCCGCTGCAGATCCCGCCCAACGTCGGCTCCGGCGACTTCCTCGACCGCATGTACAAGGCGGGGAGGGTGAAGCCGTTCTTCGACGGGGTCGGGCTGCACCCCTACGTCGCCGACGCCAAGGCGATGGTCGGGCAGCTCCGCAACCTGCGCCGGATCATGCGCAAGCACGGCGACGAGGAGGCGACGCTCTACATCACCGAGCTGGGCTGGGGCTCCGCCAGCGGCCCGACCCGCTGGCAACGCGGCCTCCAGGGACAGGCCAGGCAGCTCCAGAAGTCCTTCTCGATCATCTCCGCCAACCGGCTGCGCTGGCGGATCCGCGGCGTCTGGTGGTTCAGCTGGATCGACGGCGGCAGCTGCGTCTTCTGCGGCTCCGCCGGGCTGTTGACCGCGGATCGAGAGGCGAAGCCGGCCTGGTACCGGTTCAACCAGTGGACCGGCGGCGACCCGGATGTGGTCCCTCGCCTGGGCGAGGACGAGCCCACGCCGGCGGAAGAAGTCAGGCCGGAATAGCTAGGCTCCGCTCGGACTTCCAAACCGAGAAAAAGGAGCTGCGATGGCTTTCTCCGTACCTGACCTGCCGTACCCCTACGACGCGCTCGAGCCTCACATCGACGAGGCGACGATGCGGGTCCACCACGACAAACACCACCAGGCCTACGTCGACAAAGCCAACGCCGCCCTCGAGGGCACCGAGTGGGCCGACCGCGACGTCGAGGACGTGCTCCGCAACCTCAACGCGCTGCCGGGCGACAAGCAGGCCGCGGTCCGCAACAACGCCGGCGGCCACTACAACCACACGCTCTTCTGGCAGATGCTGAGCCCCGATGGCGGCGGCGCGCCGAGCGGCGAGCTCGCCTCGGCGATCGACGAGAAGTTCGGCTCCCTCGACTCCTTCAAAGAGGAGTTCAAAAACGCCGGCATCGCCCGCTTCGGCTCCGGCTGGGCCTGGCTGGTCAAGGACTCCTCCGGCCTCGCCGTGGTCTCGACCCCGAACCAGGACTCGCCGATCTCAGACGGTCAGACGCCGCTGCTCGGCTGCGACGTCTGGGAGCACGCCTACTACCTGAAGTACCAGAACAAACGCCCGGAATACATCGACGCCTTCTGGAACGTCGTCAACTGGGACTACGTCGCGGAGAGGTTCGCCTCGTAGCTTTGCGACGCCGAGGCGGGGGGAACCTCCGCCATCGCGTGCTCGGCGAGTGCGGTGATCGTCAGGCTGGGGTTGACGCCGACGTTCGCCGGCACCGCCGAGCCGTCGCAGACCAGCAGGTTCTCGTACCCGAAGACCCGCTGGCGGCTGTCGACGACGCCGTCCTCGGGGCTGTGGCCGATCACCGCGCCGCCGAGGATGTGGGCGGTCGTCGGCACGTTCATCAGCGCCTCGGTGACCGAGCTCTGGGCGATGCCGCCGGTGCGCTTGGCCAGCCATTCGGCCGCGTCGTTGGCGACCGGGATGAAGGTCGGGTTCGGTTTCTCCGGGTCCTGTTCGGTCTGCAGCATCACGTTCCCCGAGGGCAGCTGTTTCGGCCGCAGGGCGATCGCGTTGTCGAGCGTCTGCATCACCAGCAGGATGATCGTGCGGCGCGACCAGCCCTTCGGCCACAGCACCTTGGCAAACTTGACGGGGTGGCGGACGATCTGCGCCAGCAGCTTCAGCGGCCGGGTGACGCGGGTGCCGTCGCCGACCAGCAGCGTGTAGAGCAGGCTCATCGAGTCGCCGGCCTTGCCG
>JALYWY010000147.1 GCA_030852475.1 Actinomycetota bacterium
GCGGTGCCACCGCCGGAGGCGCCGTTGCCGTTGCCCGGCTCGGCAGAGGCCGAGTCGAACTCCTCGATCACCGCGAAGAGATCGGCAAGGAGCTCCTTGTGCTCTACGGCAGTTTGGGTCTTGCGAGAAATCGCTGGGCCTCCGAAAGTCTTTCGCTGTAAGCGCGGAACGCGGCTGAACGCTGCAGATCCGTCCTCACTGAGGATACGACCCGGACAATCCCTTCGCCGCCTTCCGGCGATCCCTGCAGTAGGCCAAGCTCGCGGAGGACCCGGAAACGACGCGCGCTGGCCTCCGGGCAGAGCGGGTGATGGCCGGCCCCCGCCAGCGCTTCCCGCAGTCGCCGCCCCTTCGCGTCGCCGGTCTGGCGCAGGGCTCGATAGGCCGCCGCCACCCCCTCCCGCGTCGCCCACTGCTCGGCGAGGGCCTGGCCGGCGAACCCACGCTCAGCCTCGGTCCAAGCAGTGTGCTGGAAGCCCCCGCCGTCCGAGCAGGGCAGGCCGGCGCGCAGCTCGTCCTCCGCACTGGGCGGAGGGTCGACGAGAACGACGTGCTCGAAAGCCGCTGCCATCTCCGTCTCTCGCGCGAGAGCCTCGTAGTCGGTCAAGGCGAGTCCCGAAGATGCACGACCGCTCAATCGCGCGATCTCCTCATCGCTGCAGCGATGACAGGCGATCAGCGCCGCCCCGCCGTTGAACCGGGCGAGACCGGTAGCGCCGTTGGCAAGGGCCGCTCTACGCGAAGCGTCTGCGCAAACCGCCAAGACACCGGCGCCACTCGAGACCAGCTCGGCGATCATCACCGTTGCCGGCGTATCGCTGGCGACTCGCCGGCGCCCCGATTCACGAGTCCGCGAAAAGGGTTCTTCAGGGACCTTTTTCGCGGACTCGGCGCCGAGGCCCGTTGCGAGCTCGGCTTCGAAGCGAGCCCACCATTCGGCTTCGTCGGAGGCGCAGGAATGCGGCAGCACCGGCTCCTCCGCTTCGGGCTCCCCCAGCGGATAGAGCTCCCGCAGGACGACGCGGGGCTCGACCGATCCGTTCCAATGGTTCACCTCGAGACGGACGCTGGCGTCGATGACGTCCTCCTCCTCGACCCCGAGGCTGGAGCGGCCGAAGGCGACGCCGAGGGCACGGTGCGAGCCACTGTGAAGGCTGAAGCGGGCGTGCTTGCCCTCCCCCATCGCCCGCACGTCGCTCACCCGCGCCGAGGGAACGAGAAGCCGCACGCCCGGGTTCCCCATCCCGAACGGGGCCAGCTGCCCCAGTTCCTCCGCCAGGTCCAACCCGAGGCCGACGCCGCCGACGATCGCGTCGACCTTTTCGACCCGGCCCAGATCCTCCGGGCTCAGCGCCTCGTTCGCGTAGGCGGCGAACGCCTCCTGGAAGGCCACGACGTTCTCGACTCGAATCTGCAGCCCCGCCGCGGCGCGGTGGCCGCCGAAGCCCTCGAGGTGCTCGGCGCACGCCTCCAGCGCCGCCAGCAGATCGAAACCGGGAATGCTCCTCCCCGAGCCGCGCCCAGAGCCGTCTTCGCCAAGGGAGATGACGACGACCGGGCGGTGGTGGCGCTCGACAAGCCGCGAGGCCACGATGCCGACCACGCCCGGGTGCCAGTCCTGTCCGGCCACGACCAGGCCGTGGGCCTCGCGCAGATGCTCCGGCAGCTCCCGTTGCGCCGCCTCGGCGCCAGCGTCGACCTCGCGCTCGGTCGCCCGTCGCTCGGAGTTCGCCCGGCTCAGCTCGACGGCGATCGCCTCGGCTCGGCTCTCGTCCTCGGTGAGGAAGAGCTCCACTCCTGCGTCGGCTCTGTAGAGCCTGCCCGCAGCGTTTATCCGCGGTGCCAAGCGGAACCCCAGATCCCCCTCGTCGAGCCTCTCCGGCTCGCATTTCGACACCTCCAGCAGCGCCCGCATGCCCGGCCGCCTGGCTCGGCGCGCCTCGGCCAGGCCTCGCTTTACGAGCGCGCGGTTCTCGCCCACCAACGGCACCACGTCGGCGACGGTGGCCAAGGCGACCAGATCGAGGTCTTCCGTCGGCTCCTCCCCGCGCAGCGCGCCGGCCAGCTTCCAGGCGACGGCCGTTCCGCACAGGGACTCGAACGGGTAGCCGCTGACCCCCGGGTGGAGAATCGGGCAATCGGGCAGCCGCTCTCCCGGCTGGTGATGATCGGTGACCACGACCCCCATCCCCAGCTCCTGCGCCAGCCGCACCTCGGATGCGGAAGTGATCCCGCAGTCGACGGTAAGCAGCAGCGACGTGCCGCGCTCGGCCAGCCGCCGGACGTTCTCCGCCGACAGCCCATAGCCGTCCTCGATCCGGTTCGGGATGAACCAGTCGCAATCGGCCCCCAGCTCGCGCAGGGTCGAGACCATCAGCGCCGTGGCACAGACGCCGTCGACGTCGAAGTCGCCATGGATGGTGATCCGCCGGCCCGCTGCGATCGCGGCCCGTACCCTCTCCACGGCGAGGTCCATGCCCGCGAAGGCCGCTGGTGGGTGTGAATCCGAGGCGGAAAGGAAGGAACGTGCCTGCTCCGGGGTCCGGTACCCGCGCCTGACCAGGGTCACGGCCACCGGCTCGCTCAGCCCGAGCTCGTCCGAGAGGGCCCGCGCCTCCGCATAGGAATATGGCTCGACTGCAAACTTGGTGGCGATATCGGGCACGATTTCAGGCTAGGAACCGCTCCGGCGGAACCGAGCGGAATCACCCTCCGAAGATGCGGGAAAAGCCGAAGGAGCCGCCTACTCGGCGTGCTCTTCGGAACGCATCCCGATCGCGTAGACGATCGCGAGCCCGATCAGGGTCCCCGGCACCGCGATCAGCGCCGTCGAGAGATCCGTTTCCCCGAGGGTTTTACCGCTGGCCTCCTGCACGATCCAGCCGAAGATCACCGAGCCGAGAACGGCGCCGGCGAAGGCGCCGACGATCCCCTGCCAGAAACGGTCCGGCACGAAGACCGTGAAGTGCCAGATCGCGATGCCCATGATGAAAAAGACGATCAGCGCCATGAGATCTAACGCTTCCTCCCGTGTTTGCGACGGGCCTGGCGGCGGGCTCGTCGTTCGGCATTGCGCTGGCGCCGCTCGGTCGAGGCGGAATCGCCGTCGCCGTCGCCGTCACCGAGAGAGCCACTGCCGTTTCCAGGATCGTCGGGGCGCTCCACCGTCGCCACCGTCCTTGGAGCCGCTTCGGCGGCGGGGGCCTCGACACCCTGCGCGGGAACCGCTTCGGGCTCGTCGTCGCGGGTCAGCTTCGCGGTCTCGATCTCGCTGGCGTAAGCGGGGACTTTCCCACCCTCGACTTCTTCGATCCGCAGGCGCCGGCGGATGAAGCCGGGCTCGCGTTCCTTCCAGGCGTTCAGCACCGGCGAGGCGATGAAGATCGACGAGTAGGTTCCCGACGCGATCCCGACCAGCATCGCGAAGGCGAAGTCCTGCAGCACCGCGCCGCCGAAGATCATCAGCGAGGTCACGCCGAGCAAGGTGGTGAAACCGGCGGCCAGGGACCGGGTCAGGACCTCGCTCATCGAGCGGTTGACGATCTGCGAGAAGGCGGCGCGCGGCATCCGCGGGATGTTCTCGCGGATACGGTCGAAGACGATGATCGTGTCGTAGATCGAGTAACCCAAGATCGTCAGGAAGGCGGCGACCGTACCGCTGCTCACCTCTTTTCCGGTCAGGGAGTAGACGCCGGCGGTGATGAGGACGTCGTGGAAGATCGCGATAAGGACCGGGATCGCGAATTTGGGCTCGAATCGCAGCGCTATGTAGCCGCAGATCACAAGCAGGGAGAAGAT
The DNA here is from genome assembly GCA_030852475.1 of Actinomycetota bacterium. Classification (GTDB taxonomy): domain Bacteria; phylum Actinomycetota; class Thermoleophilia; order Solirubrobacterales; family 70-9; genus VAYN01. The sequence continues at coordinate 3,799 of JALYWY010000147.1, forward strand.
CAGCGCCGTGATCGCGCTGTCGGCGACCTGCTGGCCGAAGGTGGGGCCGACGCTGGTGCTGTCGAAGCCGTCCTGCTCCACCCCGAACTCGTCGATCAGGACCGTTTCGGCATCCCGGACTTCGCCGGGCTCGAGCTGGTGCGACTGGATCTGGAAGACGTTGTCGCCGAAGTTCGGGTCGTTCTCGACCTGCTGGATCTCCTCGGCGTCGATGCCAGACCCCTCGAGCGCGCCGCGGATCTCTTCCTCGTCGGTCGGCTGCTGCAGCGCCACCTTGATCCGGGTCCCGGACTCGAAGTCGATGCCGAAGTTGAGCTGCTTGGTGGCGAGGGCAAAACCGCCGATGATCAGGATCACGCCCGACATCGAGAAGAACCAGCGGCTGGCGCCGATGAAGTCGAAGCGCCACTGCCTGCCCTCGCCGCTGGCGCCGAGGAAGGCGCGCGAGCGCAGCAGGCGGGAGCGGCTCATGTTGCCGAGCAGCGCCTGGGTGAAGACCACGGCGGTCAGCAGCGAGACGATCGTGCCGACGCCGAGGGTGAAGGCGAAGCCCTTGACGCCCGCCGTCGCCAGCACGAAGAGGATGAACGCGGTCAGCAGGGTGAGGACGTTGGCGTCGATGATCGTGCTGATCCCGTGCCTGTAGCCAGCGGCTATCGCGCTCGACAGCGAGCGCCCGGCCCGGGCCTCCTCCTTGATCCGCTCGAAGATGACGATGTTGGAG
>JALYWY010000159.1 GCA_030852475.1 Actinomycetota bacterium
GAGATCGCCTTCCACCGCGGCATGGGCCGCTTCTACCGCCGCTTCGACGCGCCCCAGGCCAACCCGCTGCTGAACGCGGCGGTCTACGCCGGGATCGGCGCCAAGCTCGCGGTCAGCCTCGCGATCACCGCCTACAAGCGGGCGAGGTAGGCGTCCTGGAGGACGACCTGGCTCGGCGAGCCGAGGTCGAAGCGACGCACCTCGGAGAAGGAGGCGAGCAGCTCCTCTTCGACGTAGGGCCGCGGGTGGTAGACGGTGCAGAGGTTGCGGCCCGCCATCCGCGGCCGCTGGACGACCATCTCGCCGCAGTCGAAGCGCTCCCGCTCCGAGCGGTCGAGCCGGTGGCGCATGCGCTCGCCGAGCACGCTGAGGACCAGCAGCCCCCCGGGGCGCAGGAGGCGACGGAACTCGGCCAGCCAGCCGCGCTGCAGGACCTCATCGAGGTGACTGAAGACGGAGAGGGCGTAGACGAGGTCGAAGCTGCCGGTGACATAGGGGGTCGGCGGCGCCAGCTGGTTGCGGGTCGCGCGCAGGTTCGGCAGGTTGGCGACGCACCAGGCGACGAGGTCGGGGTTGTAGTCGCAGCCGTAGATCTCCGGCCCCTCCACCGTGGCCCAGTGGCGGGCGACGCGGCCGCAACCGCAGCCGAAGTCGAGGATCGCCCGCATCCGCTCGACCGGCTCTCCCACGGCCGCGGCGGCCCCCTGGATCGCGTCGCACATCTGCGCTCCCAGGCCGAGGAACGCCTCGGCGTCACCGGTACGGCCGTCGACGAGCAAGCGGAGGCGGGGCGGCGGCACCGGTAACCCGTCGGCGCCGACCGCCTCCTGCTCGTGGACGCGAAGGGTCAGCCATCCCTCCCGCAGCCGCTCGGCCGGCACGAGCAACCTCGTCCGGTCAAGTCCGTCGGCGATCCGGCTCCGCGTCTGCTGCCTCATACAGCAGCATCAACATCCGGGTATGGGGAAAGTCGCGGCTGACCTAGAAGGGGAGCTCGTCGCGGACTTCGGCCAGCTTCGGGGCGGCTTTGTCGCGCTCGCTCAGCAGCGGGTCGGTGACCTGCCAGTCGACGGCGACGTCGGGGTCGTCCCAGGCGATCCCCTTCTCGGTTTCGGGGTCGTAGTAGCTGGAGACCTGGTAGGCGACGTCGGCGACGTCGGAGAGGACGGCGAAGCCGTGACCGAAGCCGACCGGGACGAACAGCTGGCGGTGCTTGACGTCGTCGAGCAGGTGCGCCTCCCACTGGCCGTAGGTGGGCGAGCCGCGACGCAGGTCGACGGCGACGTCGAGGATCTCGCCGCGGGCGCAGCGGACCAGCTTCGCCTGGCCCGGCTCGGTCTGGAAGTGGATCCCCCGCAGCGTCCCCTTCGCGGAGCGCGAGTGGTTGTGCTGGACGAAGTCGACGTCGACCCCGAGCTCGCGCCAGGCCTCGCGGCTGAACGACTCGAGCATGAAACCGCGCTCGTCGCCATGGACCACCGGCTCGATCAGGACGACCCCGTCGAGCTTCGTCTCCAGCCGCTCGGGCACTAGCCGAGCGCTTTCCCGTAGTGCTTTTCGTAGTACTCGCGATACTCGCCGGAGCGGATCGGCCCCCACCAGTCCTCGTTGTCGCGGTACCAGTTCACGGTCCGCTCGAGGCCCTCGGCGAAGTGGACCTGCGCCTCCCAGCCGAGCTCCTCCTGGAGCTTCGCCGAGGAGAGCGAGTAGCGGCGGTCGTGGCCGGGCCGGTCTTTGACGTACTCGATCAGCGACTCGTCGCCGCCGGTCAGCTCGATCACCCGCTTGACGACCTCGATGTTCTCGCACTCGTCGGGGCCGCCGACGTTGTAGGCCTCGCCGGCCTTGCCCTTGGTCAGGACGGTGTGGATGCCGGTGCAGAAGTCCTCGACGAAGAGCCAGTTGCGGACCTGCTTGCCGTCGCCGTAGACCGGCAGCGAGTCGCCGTGGATCGCGTTCAGCACCATCAGGGGGATCAGCTTCTCCGGGTACTGGCGCGGGCCGTAGTTGTTGGAGCCGCGGACGATCGAGGCGTCGATGCCGTAGGTGTGGAAGTGGGCGGAGACGAGCAGGTCGCCGGCCGCCTTCGTCGCCGAATACGGAGACGAGGGATCCAGCGGCGAGGTCTCGGTGAAGGAGCCGGAGTCGATCGAGCCGTAGACCTCGTCGGTCGAGACCTGCAGGTAGCGCTCGACGCCGAGCTCGCGAGCCGCGTCGAGCAGCGTGCCGGTCCCGATCACGTGGGTGCGGGCGAAGGCGTCCTGGTCCTCGATCGAGCGATCGACGTGACTCTCCGCAGCGAAGTTGACGACCGCGTCGGCGCCCTGCATCGCTTCGCGGACCACCGCGGGGTCCTCGATCGCCCCCTCGATCAGTTGCGTCCCCTCGGGCAGGTTCTCGCGCCGGCCGGCGTAGGTGAGCTTGTCGAGGACGACGACGTCGTGCTCGTCGCCCACCAGTCGCACATAGGTGGAGCCGATGAAGCCGGCTGCTCCGGTGACCAAAATCCTCATTCGCTTGCTGCCTCCGCTTGTCGTTGGGCGAGATAGCCTGCCAGGCCGTCCTGCCAGGTGGGGAGCCGGATCGCGTGTTCGCGCTGGCTGGTCAGGGCCGAGAAGGCCGGTCGCGGCGCCGGGGCGCCGAATTCCTCGGTGGTGATCGAGAGCACCCGGCACTCGACCTTGGCCTGCTCGAAGATCTCGCCGGCGAACTCGTACCAGGAGCAGGTGCCCGCCGCCGCCATGTGATGGATGCCGTACTCGATCCCCTCGATCAGGCGGACTATCCCGTAGGCGAGGTGCCAGGTGTAGGTCGGCGAGCCGACCTGATCGCGGACCACGGTGACCTCGCTCCGGGTCTGGGCCAGCTGCAGCATCGTGTCGACGAAGTTGCGGCCGCCGAGCCCGAAGAGACCGGCCGAGCGGACGATGAAGTGGCGCTTGTTGGCAGCGGCTACCGCTTCCTCCCCGGCCAGCTTCGAGCGGCCGTAGGCCGACAGCGGCGCCGGCTGGTCGCTCTCCACGTAGGGCGAGCCCTTGGCGCCGTCGAAGACGTAGTCGGTGGAGACGTGGAGGACGCGCGCTTCGACCTTGCTCGCCGCGGCGGCGACGTTGCCGGCGCCGGCGCCGTTGACGGCGAAGGCGGCTTCCTCGGCCGACTCGGCGCCGTCGACGTCGGTCCAGGCGGCGCAGTTGATGACGACGTCGGGGCGCTCCAGGTCGAGCTTGCGATCCAACACCTCTGGTTTGGTGACGTCGAGCTCGGCGCGGCCGTAGCCGACGACGTCATGGCCGGCGTTGCCGGCGGCGAGCAGCACGTCGCGCCCAAGCATCCCGGCGGCTCCGGTAACCAGCAACTTCACGACCCCGGCCTCACTAGACGAGTTTGATCTCGGATCGGTCGCCGACCAGCAGCTGCAGGGTCTTCGGCATCCCCTCGCTGCGGGTCAGCTTCACTTCCTTGCCGAGCAGGCTCGCCTCCATCCGCGTGCCGAGGTCCTCGACGACCGAGCCGGAGAGGACGATCGAGTTCTCGACTTCGGAGCGGCGGACGTGGACGTCGGCGCCGATCGAGGTGTAGGGACCGATGTAGGCCTCCTCGACGCAGGCGCCGGCGCCGATCATGGCCGGGCCGCGGATCACCGAGCCCTCGACCTTCGCCCCGGGGCCGATCACGACCCGCCCCTCGACCTTCGAGGCCTCGTCGACGTCGCCCTCGATCGAGGTCACCATCTCCTCCAGCACCAAGCGGTTGGCCTCGAGCATGTCGGCGAGCTGGCCGGTGTCCTTCCACCAACCGCGCACGACCTCGGAGCGAACGGTGCGGCCCTCGTCGATCAGCTTGTCGATCGCCTCGGTGATCTCGAGCTCGCCGCGCCAGGAGGGCTCGAGCGAGCGGGCCGCGTCGAAGATCAGGCTGGTGAAGAGGTAGACCCCGACCAGGGCCAGGTTCGAGGGCGGGTCTTTCGGCTTCTCGATCAGGCGGACGATGTGGCCGTCGCCGTCGAGCTCGGCGACCCCGTAGGACTGCGGGTCGTCGACGGGGGTGAGCAGGATCAGCGAGTCGGGTTCGTGCTCGGTGAACGTGGAGACGAGGTTGCGCAGGCCGTCGCGGAGGAGGTTGTCACCCAGGTACATGACGAAGGGCGAGGTGCCGATGAACTCCTCCGCGGTCAGCACCGCGTGGGCGAGGCCGGCGGGCCTGTCCTGGAGGATGTAGGTGATCTCGGCGCCGAAGCGGGAGCCGTCGCCGGCTTCTTCGCGGATCTCGTCCCCGGTCTCGGGGGCGATGATGATCCCGATCTGCTTGATGCCGGCCTCGACCAGCGCCTCGATCCCGTAAAAGAGCACGGGTTTATTGGCGACGGGCACCAGCTGCTTCGCCGAGGTGTGGGTGATAGGGCGCAGGCGCGTGCCGGCGCCACCCGAAAGAATCAGTCCCTTCAAGGGCTCCATGCCAGGCTGCAACCCTACTGCGCGGCGAAAAGAGCGTGCTACCAGCCGTTTACATCCCAAATTTCAACGGGTCGGCCCAACTGGGCCGGACCCTGCGCAGCCTCGGCGCGCAGACGCGCCCGGTCGAGGTCGTCCTCGTCGACAACGGCTCCAGCGACGACTCGGTCGAGCTGGCGCGGCGGGAGCTGCCGGAGGTGCGGGTGGTCGAGCTGGAGCGCAACCTCGGCTTCGGGCCGGCGATCAACCGGGCGCTGGCCGCGCGCCCGGCCGACCAGGTGATCCTGCTCAACAACGACGTCGAGGCGGAGCCGCGCTTCGTCGAGGCGCTGCTGGACGGCCTCGGCGCGGGGGTCGACTCGGTGGCGGGGGTGCTGACCCAGGAACGGGCGCCGGAGCTGATCGACTCCGCCGGCGTCGTCGCCGACGCGACGCTGATGGGGTTCGACCACCTGCACGGCGAGCCGGTCGAGGCGGCGGCGAACGCCCCGGACCCGCTCGGGC
>JALYWY010000172.1 GCA_030852475.1 Actinomycetota bacterium
GGCGATCACCGCGTCGCCGCCGCCCCTGCCGCTGAGCAGGTCGCGGCCGGGCCCGCCGTCGATCACGTCGGTGCCGTCGCCGCCGACGAGGCGGTCGTTGCCGCGGTAGCCGTCGATCCTCACCTGGAGCGCCGGTGGCATCCCGGAACCGACGCGCAGGCGGTCGTGCCCGGGGCCCGCGAACACGAGCAGCCCGGTCAGGGCGCCGCTCGCCAGCCGGCAGCGGGCCGCTGCGCCGCCGCGGCAGCCGGAAGTTCCCTGCGCCCCCTTGACGACGAAACGCCCGCCGCGGCGGGAAACCCCGATCCGGTCGGACCCGGGACCGCCGGTGACGACGAGGACGGAAGCCCGGCCGCCGATCGTCTCCGCCACCGCCCGCTGCCGTCCCCCCTGGCCGCCGGGGTCGACCTCGTCGCTGCCGCCGCCGCCCTGCAGCCGGTCGGGGCCGGGGCCGCCGTCGATCCGGTTGTCGCCCGAGTCGCCGCGGATTTCGTCGGCGAAGGCGGAGCCGCCTACGTCCTCGATGCTGCGCAAGATGTCGGGGCGCCCGTCGCCGCGCGCCCATCCCCCCGTCAAGTCGACGAGAACGCCGTCGAGCCCCGCCGGCCCCGGCGGGGTGGCCATCGCGAAGGAGGCGGTGTCGCGGCCCGGGCCGCCGGCCAGCTCGTCGGGACCGAAGTCGCCCCGGAGCAGGTCGCTGCCGCCCTGGCCGAAGAGGTGGTCGATCCCGAGGCCGGCGATCAGCACGTCGTGGCCCTCGCCGCCGCCGAGGGCGTCGTCGCCGAGACCGCTGTCGAGGAAGTCGGCGCCCCCGCCGCCGCGCAGCCGGTCGTTGCCGCGGTCGCCGAGCAGCCGGTCGCGGTTCGGCCCGCCGGCAACTCGGTCGCTGGCCCGGCCCCCCCGGAGGCGGTCCCTCCCGGCCTGGCCGAACAACCGGTCGACGCCGCGCCCGCCGACGATGCGGTCATTCCCGGCGCCGCCGCAGATCCGGTCGTTGCCACCGCGGCCGTCGATCCGATCGCGCCCGGCGCCGGCGACGATCACGTCGGGGCCCTTGGTCCCGCGCAGGCGATCCGGCCCGGCCGAGCCGGCGATGGTGGCGGCGTGGCCCTGGCAGCGGGCGGAACCCTCGGCCGCCCAGAGATCGGCCGGCGAGAGCAGCACGAAGACCGCGAATGCGAGCAGAAAACGCATCCGCAGTTTTTAGCGAGTCGCGATCGTCGGCTTGAAAGGAGGAGGGTCAGGCGCTAGGTAGAGCCGTTTGCGATGACGATGTGACCGAGATGCGACCTAAATCTCGCCTACTGGGAGCAATGGTCATGCCCGTTAGGGTGTCGGCGCGAGGCCAAATTCCTCATCGATCCTTCGAATGTGCAAGCTGGCAGGCGCTTCACGGCCTCGTCCGAGCTGCTCGCTGGGAGTCGGATCGACTGGGTCTTTCGACCTGTTCTGCCGAAGACCCAGTCCCTCACAGCGCCACGCCTGCACCCCTCCGATCACATCGGCGGCATCCAATCCAAACCGCCTCAGATTGGCAGCGGCCAAGCTCGACTGGTAGCCCTCATCACAGATCACGATCACGCGCCGGTCCAGACAAGCGATCATGGGGTCGCGGTACTCGCCGTAGGGATCGAGACGCCACTCGAGAACGTTGCGAGAGATCTCATAGGCCCCTGGCAAGAAGCCATCTCGATCTCTCTGCTCAGTCGTGCGAATATCGATAAGAACTGCGCCGGCCCGCATTTCACTCAGCGCTTCCAGGGGAGTAAGCCGTGCGATCTCTGAGCGCGCGGCGGCCAGTAGCTCTTCCGCAGTGATGAAGTTCGACATGGCCTATCTCGCCGAGGTCGTTTACTTGCTTCCATCCATTTGCTGAATCAGCGACCGAGCCATGGCCAGCACAGCCTGACGGTTGTCAGCTCCGTGGACGCTGATGGCATACATGCTGCCCTCTTTTTCCCAAACAACTACCTCGTGACCCGCGTGAACGTTTTCGAACCCATCGATCCGGTAGAGGTTCGCCTGAATGCCCCCCACTTGAAAGCGCTGCAGAGGATCCGGTAGACCTGAAGGGCTGTTCGTCGTCAGCTCGTTGAGGATCGCCTCCCGCGACCCTCCCTGATACAGCCAATGGCCCAAGTGAACGACACGTGCGCCTCGACGCACCGCGATGGATGGACTCACGAAGTCGAGAGAGAAGTAGTCGGGCCTCACGAGCTCCACCTGAATTTGGGTCGGGCCACGGGGAACGAGCGAGGGACATACGAAGTCCACCCTCGTTGAGTTTCGCTCCACCTGACGACAGCTTTCCCGCACGGTTTCGGAGACTTGATTTGACAAAGACCCATCCACCGTCTTCGCAGTGGCTTTGAGCGTTTCGGTCTGCTGGTCGCTCGAGCCGCAGCCGATACCCAAGAACCCAGCGACCATCATCAGGCAGACGCCCCACTTGAACACGCCCTTAGATCTCTCGACTAGACGTACCTGGCGCGAAGCGAACCGACAATCTGAGCCAGCGGAGCCGAATCGATGCCCAGAGCGGAAAAGATGAAGAGTTTCAGATACAAGGGCTCCTCTTCCGCCTTGCCGTCGGCATTCGCGAGACAGATCGTTCGTTTCCACATAGCCACATTAGGCCACCGACTGGCGGTCTCGTCTCCCAATCCCAGAGGCCGCACGTCGCTGCGAACCGGGGCGTCCGCGGGCGTGGCACCGTCCGGGGCAAGGTAGTCGAATCGAACACTGGAGCCGAGGGGTCCGCCGCCTTCCCATTCGCCCAACTTGTTGTCATAGGCGACGTCACCCAGAAGCATCCAGACCATCTGCCCACCCTCTGGCATCCGCCGCAGCTGGGGCCAGCTGGTCTCCTTCGCCGTCTCTTCAAAAGTCGGCATGGTTATCTCCGTGTCCCAATTCGCGACCGCCGCGATCTGCACGGGGTACAGAACGTCGCCCGCGCGTTCACCGACGTGAAAGCCGCTCGGGAGTTCAAATGACACCTCAGTCGGCCACCGTACGTCGTAGCCGGTGGACTCCGGAGGTTCCTTTACATTCACTGCTACTCGCGCCGCCATGATGTCACCACCTTTTCTTGAATGTCTTCAGCTTCATTTGCTCTCAGGCCACCACCAGGCCGGCGGCCACCACTAGGAGCGCGCAGGTCGCCAGTCTCACGGGAGCGAAGTGACGTGGGTGTGCAGGCACGCTGCCTATGTCTGCTGCAGTCGACACGACCCGGGCTTCCCGCGCCGTGACCACCGCTCGGACCCCTCCGTAGATACACCACGCTAGAAGTACGAGGAAGAGGTCCGACACGAGCAGACTCATTCCCACGAAAAGCCAGTACACCGGCAGAACCACGCTGGTCAAGAACCCGACTCCAAGCAAAAATCCGTATGCGCCCGCGGTGAAGCCCGCCGGCAGCGTGTGCCTCCACTGCTGAGGTACCTGCCAGCGTGAGGAGGGGAACGGCAAACCTCGGCCAACCGCGACTCGAACCGCCCAGGCAGCGAGGACCGCGCCCACGAGGAGGGCGACAAGATCGAACCCCTCGACGACGGGTCGCACCGCCGCTCCGACAAGCCATAGAAGGAGGCCGATCGAAACCGATCCCAAGAGCAATCCGAAGGTGTGGACCAGAGTCAGTTGACGTGAGCTTGCTCCGCCGCCGACGGAGCCGATGAACAATGCCATAGAGCCACCTCACGTCGACCACGATGCGGAGTACCCGGCTAAAAGCGCAGCCATCATGAGCAAGCCAATTTCGAACGCTCCGTCAGCCGGCATCACACGTGTAGAAACGGCACTTGATGTGTGCCGAGGTGCCCGAGAGGCACTCGTTGTCGTACAACTGATGGTTACAACAATGCGGATGACCGCTCACGCAATTGCACAGATTGCCTTCATTGCAAGCACCACAGCAATCGTGCCACCGCACGTTCGATCCGGGGCATCTGTTGAGGTTGTCCGGGTCGATCCACCACCCGCAGGAGCAGGTTCCGGCTGGACAATTGTTGTTGCCGTTGAGGGTGTTGCAGGGGACCGCGAAGCCTGACCCACAAGGGGGAGTATGAGCAGCGGCAACAGTGGGGTCTATGTGGGCACCGGCTAGGCCCCCCATAGCCACGGCGACTCCGCCCGCCCCCGTCTGCCCCAGAAACGAGCGACGACTGAAGCGTTTGGCTAGCCCGCGGGCCATCTGCTCTGACCCTGAGTCGAACCGACTCGTGGGGTCTTGGGAATCAGATGGCGAGGTTCGGCGAAAGCGATTTTTACGCATTGTTCTCTCCTAAATTGGCTGGCAAGCTGTTCCTACTCGGGACCCCCGCACCGTTTCCGTCTACCACTGCCTCGCTTAACCCTCCTTCTGCGTCGGGCCCGGCGCCAGACGTGGTAGATGCTGCGGTTAGCCGCGCACGGGCCAGCAGCTCATTGAGATGATCACGACTGTTCACTATGCCGGCACCCAGGAGCCGCAGTCTCCCGTCCTCTTGTCGCACAGCAACGCAGTACGGACTGGCGGTTATGCCGAAGTGAGATACAAAGTGGTCGTTGCGCACGAAGCCGAGGTCCTCGCTGCCGTGGGCGACTTGAAACTGCTGCGCCTCCTCAGGCGAGGCGTCCGTCGCGAGCACGATCTCTATGCCGCTGGCGAGTCCTTCGTCGATCGCGGCACGAACCATGGCTGGAGTTTCCGCGCAACTGGTACATCCCGGGCTCACATAGGTCAGGACGGTGACTGGAGCACGAAACATCTCGGTGCGTTCCGAGCCCGGGACCGGATCTAGGGGAATTTCGTCTACCACGCTCGGGGGTTCGGGTTCGAGTTCGCCGATTCCCGACGCGGCAAGACGCTCGTGAAGTACGCCGATTTGCCTAAGGGCCGCGACCAGTAGAACGGCGTTCACAACGCTGAGGATCGCCAACAGCCCGAATGCTGCGTACCAGACGTCATCCACGCTTCATCACCCCCAGTTTGTCGTACATTTTCAAGGCTTCGAGCAGGACCCAGCCGAGGCAGACGGTGATCCCGGCAAGAACCAAGTCCGGCGGGCCAAGCACGTCATCGCCCCCGACCAGCGAGCCTGCCAGTGGCACCATCAAAAGGACATTTCTCGCAGGGGTCCCCCAGTCGAGATCGCGACTCGCCCGGCCGAGGCAGGCGCAGCTAAGGAGAGTCCGACCTGCGAGCAGGGCGCGCGTCGTCACCACGGTGAAGATGACCAGGAGGATCAACAGCACAGCGCAGCCCAACGCGTGAGTTGCCGGAACGAGGACGAGTGCGGCTCCCGCAAGCTCAGCGGAGACAAGAAGAGCGGCCGCCACAGTGGTGGAGGCTTGTCCATGCAGTATCCGGTAGTCGCGCAGCTCGGCGACGAAGAGGCGGAAGCTGGTGAGCTTGAGTAAGGCCGCAGCTAGAAAGACGAAGGCGACTAGAAGGCTGAGGGGGAAGAAGGCCTCACTCATCAGCCTCTCCTGACGCGTGCTTCAAAGCTTGTCCCCCATCCGCCCATGCAAGGACATTTGAGCACTCGACTAATTTGCTGTCAAGTACAGAGGCGTTCTTAGTTCGAACACGAGGCTTCTCAAGCGTGAACGAGGCGGCGAAGGAATCGAACCTTCCGAGCGGTGGATTTCATCGCTCTCCTGGCTTTGAAGGCCAGTTGGGCCACCAGACCCATGCCGCCCCATGTGGCCGGGTCGACCCCCTAACTCCCGCGGGCAAGATAAGACTGCCTCAGGCTTCGGTGGTCGCCGCGCCGAATGGTGACTTTGACGGAATCGAGATAGCCGAGCAAAGCCTGGGCATATTTGCGGGATATCTTGAGCGCATCGCGGGCCTCAGCGATCGTTATCGAGCCATGCTCCCGGATTAGCGCGACCGCTTGCCGGGTCAGCGATTCCAGCTCTGATGGCGGGTAGTAAACATCGGGCTTGACTCGCACCAGATCTCCCGAAGCGCGGAGGCTTTCCAGCGCCGCGACCGCCTCGTCATGATCGATTTCCAGGGTGCGGGCAAGCGCCATCGATCCTCGGGGCATTGCCGCATCTGCCTGGAGGGTCTTGAGGATGTGACCCTTGAGCCGGATGGACGGCTCGACCGTGCCGATCCCTTTTTGCATGTCTTTCCTACCGGGCTCCTCCTGGCCGCTGTTCTCGGATTCGGAGGTGGAGCGGCGGCGTGGATCGGCGTCGATCACGGTCCCCCCGCCGATCGTGTCGGGCGGGGCGATTCTGCGGATCACGAAGCGATCGCCTTTCATCGCAACCAGCGGGGCTTCGAGCCGCAGTTGGGTCGTTCCGTCCACGCGACGTACAACCCGAGCAGGGGTCTCTCTGGTGCCGTGATGCACCTGAACTCTCTGGTTGTCCTTCGGCTCCTCGGTCCAGCACGAGAGCACGACATCCATGCAACGACTCGGGCACAGCGCTGAACCGATGCCGGTGACCACATCTCCCCGACGAATTTCGTTGCGCTTGATGCCGGTGAGATTCAAAGCGACCCTCTGCCTGGGTCCGGCGACCTCCTGCCGTCGGTCATGAACCTGAATCTGCCGCACCCGTGCCTTCTGACCATCAGGCAGCAGTTCGAGTCGATCCCCGCGACGAACGGTCCCTGACCAGAGGGTGCCGGTGACGACGGTGCCGTGGCCGGCGATCGTAAAGACCCGGTCCACGTGAAGCACGACCGGCTCCTCGATGTCGTTCCGGTGGCGCGAATCTTCGCCCGTCCCTTCCGCCGCCGCCGCCAGCGCGGTTCGAAGTGCCGTCAAGCCTTCACCGGTATGGCTACTGACTTCGACGATCGGAATACCGGGCAGCAGCGCAGACGCATCCATTGCGGCCCTCCGCCGGGCGGTCGCATCGATCAGATCGCACTTCGTCAGTGCGATCACACCCGAATCGACGCCCAAAGCCCGGAGAACCGATGCGTGCTCACGGGTCTGAGGCATGACTCCGTCGTCGGCGGCAATGGTCATCAAGAAGAGGTCGATGCCGCTGGCTCCCGCGATCATCGTGCGCACGAAACGCTCGTGACCGGGAACATCGACGAGGCTCAGGCGCCTCTCGCCCAGATCCAGCTCGGCATAGCCCAGCTCGATCGAGATACCGCGTTGCTTCTCCTCTGGCAATCGGTCGGTGTTTCGACCGGTAAGAGCTTGTACGAGGGCAGTCTTCCCATGGTCGATATGACCGGCGGTGCCGACGGTGAGGGGCTGGCTCACTGCGCCGCCACCGAGCGACGAGCCAGTTCGCCGACAAGAGGGATGTCAGCTGGGTCGATGGTACGCGGATCGAGCACCACCCTGCCCCTGCTGATACGGGCGATAACCGGCGGCTCGCCACCTCGCAAAGAGCCGGCGAGGGCATCTGCCCCCGCGAGTCCGGGGTCAATGGCGCATACTGGCCCCGCGAACTCCACCCCCGGCATCGAGCCTCCCCCCGCCTGTCCCCGATCCTCGAGAACAAACGCCTCCTCGCCGATCATCGCCACCAGCCGCTCCGCTTGCTCCCGCAGCTCTCCCCGGGAAGCCGAAAGCATCGCCGGGACCGGGACCGATCCTTCGTCGAGTCGATGCAGCCGAAGCGTTGCCTCGAGGGCGGCGAGCTGCATCTTGTCGATGCGCATTGCGCGCGCCAGGGGATGCTCGCGACAACGGCGGATCGCGTCCGAGTCGCCGACCAGAAGACCCGCTTGTGGTCCCCCCAGAAGCTTGTCGGCAGAGCCACAGACAACAGTGGCCCCGGCTTCGACGCTCTTCCGGAAGGTGGGCTCCTCCTGCAACAGGCCGAGAGCGCCTGAGCCCAGGTCGTCGATCATCGGCAACCCCTTGGCCGCCGCAAGCCGGCTGAGCGCGGCAGGTGCAACATCCTCGCTGAAGCCCACGAGGCGAAAGTTCGATTGATGAACGCGCAGCAGCGCCGTGGTGTTCGGGCCAATGGCTTGTTCGTAGTCCGAGAGCCTCGTCCGATTGGTGGTCCCGACCTCGACCAACCGAGCACCTGATTGGGTGAGGATGTCGGGGATTCGAAACGAGCCGCCGATCTCGATCAACTGACCCCGGCTGACCACGACCTCTCCCTGCCCGGCAAGAGCTGCAAGCGCGAGCAGGACAGCCGCGGCGTTGTTGTTCACGGCCAGCGCGGCCTCGGCGCCGCTCAACTCGACCAAGACCGGCTCGACGTGATCCTGGCGACTGCCGCGCAAGCCGTTGTCGAGGTCGTACTCGAGGTTGGTGTACGAGGCGCCGGCGAGTGCAGCAGCCTCCGCGGCGGCCGGCGCGAGAGGCGCGCGCCCGAGATTGGTGTGGAGGATGACGCCGGTGGCGTTGATCACGGGACGCAAACTCGAACGAAGCAGGTCCGCCGCACATCTGCGGAGAGCGTTGTCCAGCCCCACTTCGCTTAGATCGACCTCTTCCCCGTCCAGGAGGCGTCGCCGCAAGTCGCCGATTGCGAGCCTGGCCGCCGCTACGGCGACCGCCCTTGGGAGGTCTTCCGACCTGCTCGCCAAGACCTCCACCGAAGGCAAGGAACGCAGTACTTGGGCGGCACCCCCTCGTTCTACCACGATGCTCAGGGTATCTTGAGGCAATGCGATTGACCACGCTCTCCCATGGCGCCGGCTGTGCCTGCAAGATCGGAGCGGCCGAGCTGGCGGGCATCAGGAGCGCTTTGCCGGAGGTGGACGAGCCGCGACTCCTGGTCGGGCTGAACCCCGCCGACGACGCCGCCGTCTACCAGCTAACCGAGAATCTGGCGCTCGTTCAGACGATCGATTTCTTTACGCCTATAGTCGACGATCCCTTCGACTTCGGTCGCATCGCAGCCGCCAACGCGCTCTCCGACGTGTACGCAATGGGGGCAACTCCGCTGCTAGCCCTCAACGTGCTTGGCTTCCCACTCGGTTCGCTTGGTGGGGACACTCTCTCGGAGATTCTCCGCGGAGGGGCGACCGTCGCGTCCCAAGCCGGCGTTGTGGTTGCCGGCGGTCACTCGATCGACGACCCCGAGCCGAAGTTTGGAATGGCAGTAAGTGGCGTTATCGATCCCGCCGAGCTTCTTACAAAGGGCGGCGCGCGGGATGGGGACCTCCTCTTCCTGACTAAGCCGATCGGCAGCGGCCTGGTAACCACGGCTGCAAAGCGGGGCATCGCGGACTCGGACCAGATCGACGCTGCAATCGAGGTCATGACGACCCTCAACGCAAAGGCGGCCGCAGAGGCCAAAGCCGCGGGCGCACGCGCGATGACCGACGTCACCGGCTTCGGACTGCTCGGACACCTACACGAGATCTGCCTTGCCAGCGGTTTGAGGGCGGAACTCGCCGCTGATCTCGTGCCCTCGCTAGAAGGCGCTGCGGCCCTAGCCGCTGACGGCGAATGCCAATCGGGGGGAAGTCGCCGGAACGCCGAACACGCGGAAGGCTTCACCAGCTGGGAGGATGGCGTGGAGGCTGGACTGCGAGTCCTCCTCACGGACGCCATGACCTCGGGTGGCCTCCTCCTCGCCGTGCCACAGGACCGCAGCCCCAATGCCCCTGGCGTTTGCATCGGTCGCCTTACTCTGGAGCGTGGCGTAACGGGTGCCCGGATCGAAGTCCGAAAACGCCTCTGATTTCCGCACTTCCTGTTCGGCTTGAAAGCCCGAAGAGCGTCGCACGTCTTCTACGCTCCCGTTTTGACGCCCGCTGCACTACCGCTCGCGACCGCCTCGATGATGCAGATGGCGCCGGCGCCGGGGTCCTCGCGGGCCTCTGCCGCCGCCGGGTGCTCGTCGCCGCGGTGCAGGCGGGCTTCCTCGAAGCCGGCGGCGCGCAGCGAGGCCTCGGCGGTGCTTTCGTCGCCTCGGTAGGCGTGGACCTTGCCGCGGACGAAGGCGCCGAGGATCACGTCGAAGGCTCGCTCGGGGACGCCGCGGTCGCGGCGGGCGAAGCGCAGATCGGAGAGATAGACCCCGCGCTCGAACCGTCCGAGCGCCCTCGCGAGGCGCGCCCAGAGCGCGTCGACGGTGTCGTCGTCCAGGTAGGTCAGCAGGCCCTCGGTGACGATCGCCAGCCCGCCGGCCGGGTCCAGCTCCTCCACCAGGGACTCGAGGCTGCCGGGGCCGCCGTCGCGGAGGACGTCGAGCTCGGCGACGCGGTGGCGGTCGCCGAGGGAGCCGATCCGCGCCAGCGCCTCGCGCTTGCGCTGCGCCATCGCCGGCAGGTCGGCCTCGACGTAGGTGAGCCGGTCGCCGTAGCGCTCGCTGAAGCGCCAGCCGCGGGGGGACATCCCGCAGGCGATCTCGACCACCTGGCCGACCCCACCCTGGATCAGCTCGTCGAGGCGGGAGTCGATGATCCGGTGGCGGGCGAGCAGCAGTCCCTCGAGGGTCGGCCCGCCAACCGCCTTGCTGGCGGCGTTCGGCAGAGCGAGAGCGCGACGAAGAGCGCGCCCCTGCCAGGTCGCGAGCTCGGGATGCGAGAGCCCGTTGCGGACCCAGGTCTCGCCGGTGTAGTGGGCGGTCGGTGAGACCGCCGCCGATTCTTCGCTCCCGCTCACGGGTCGATTCTGGCGGCAACCCGGCCGCGGCGCGGTCAGCCCAGGCGCAGCACCGTCATCGTCCGCGCCGCCATTTCCCGCTCGCCGAGGGCATTCGGGTGCACGACCACGGGGTTGGTGGTCTGGAGAACGGGCTCGACCCAGCGAACCCCGATCGGTTTGCAGGCGTCGTGCCCTTCGGAGGCCTTGTTGAAGTTGACGTAGGTGGAGCCGGTGGCCGCGGCGGCGCGCCGCACGGCGTCGTTGAGCGTCGCCTGGATGCCGCGCAGATAGGGAACGTCGCCCTCGGCGACCGGCATCTTGTCGAAGCAGCCGCCGCTCGCCGGCATGATCCACGGGTAGCCGAGGATCGCCACCCGGGCCGTGGGCGCCTTTGCCCGCACCGCCTCCAGCGCCCTCACCAGCGCCGGGTAGGTCGTGGTCCGGATCGTGTCTTCGAACGAGGACCCGTAGCGGTCCTTGCAGGGGCTGCCCTGGCCGAGGCTGAGGAGACCGGCGGAGCCGCAGGAGAGGATCGCGTCGATGAAGACGCCGCTGTCGTTGCCGCCGATCGTCATCGTCACCAGCTGCGTGTCCGCCCTGACCGCGTTCAGCTGCGGCGGCACGCCGAAGTACTGCGGTTCGAAGAAGTCTTTCGTCTCCGCGGCGACGCAGGTGACGTCGGTCAGCTGGGCGCCGGTCGCGCCGGCGATCACGTGCGGGTAGTTGCGGATGGAGCGCAGGCACTGCGGCGGGGCGAGGAGGTCCGGCGGCAGGACTCCGGAGGCGGCGCTGTAGGAGTCGCCCAGCGCCACGTACCGCAGTGGCGCGGCGGCGGCCTGCGCGGCGAGCGCGAGCGCGAAGACCGCGACGGCGGCGATCAGCGCGGCCAGCTGACGGATACGGACGGAGCAAGAGCGTGCGGACATTCCTTCCCTCCTCGAGATCTGGGATGAAGCTGCCCCGACCGGGCGGCGCCCAAACCTGCCCCCGGTCGCTAGCCCGGCGTATCGATCCAGCGAACGATCAGCCCGTCGCGCACCTCGTGGTAGGCCGGCGGCGCCGGGGGCGGATCCCCGGAGAGCCGGGCGATCACCTGGGCCGGGCCGTACAGGTGCTCCTCCACCGCGGTCGTCCAGTGGACGTCGGGGTCCAGCAGGCGCTCCAGGCGCTCCCAGTCGCGCCGCTCGATCGCGGTGAGGACGTTGCCGACCGCCGGGACCTGCTCCGCCACGGCGGCCTTCAGCCCCCCCGGGGCGGGGTTCGACCGGCCGGCCGCAGCGTGTAGGCAGACAGGTCGCTGGGTGCGCCCTTGGCGCTGAAGCGTCGCTTCTTCGCTTCCGCCACTCCCGGCGCGAGCTTCTCGACGACACGGTCGGAGACGAGCACTTCGTCGGCCTTGGCCGCCTCCGCGAGACGGGCGGCGATGTTGACGTCGACGCCGAAGTAGTCGCCGCCCAGCTTCCGCGGCCGCCCGAGGTGGATCCCGGTGCGGAGCCGGGGGCGGTAGCCGTCCGCCGGGACGGAGGCGATCCGCTCCTCCGCGGCGAAGGCGGCCTCGACCGCGCTCGGCGCGTCCCAGAACGCGGCCATCAGCCCGTCGCCGAGCCGCTTCACCACCTCGCCGCGGTGCTCGACGACCGGCGGCTCGATCGCCTCGCTCACCTCGCGCAGCAGGCCCAGCGCCGCTCGGTCTCCCGCCTCCAGCGCCCAGCTCGAGAAGCCGGCGAGGTCGGTGAAGAGGATCGCCACGTCGACCTTGCCGCGGCCCCGGTCCTGCGACTCGGCGAGCCGCTGCCAGGCCTGCAGCGCGCTCAGCCCGAGCTCGCCGAGGAACCCGTGCTCGTCGCCCCTGAAATCGGTCAGCCGTTGCACCGCCAGGTCCGAAGGCCGGCCGCGGGCGGTGGAGAGCCGGTCGGTGCGGTCCCCGCCCAGCGTCTGCCGCCGCGTCCGCTTGGCGATCTCGACCAGCTTCGGGTTGCGGTTCAGCTGCCGCGCAGCGGCAGCGAGGCGCTTGCCGCGAGCGTCCCGGCCCTCGCTCACCCGCCGCCCTCTCCCCTCTCCTCCTTCGCCTCCCGGGACCACCGCCGCCACTGCTCTCCCCCGGGACCGGGCGCCAGCTCTTCCGCCGCTTGCATCAGCTCCTCCAGAGGAACGCCGAGCGCGGAGGCGAGCTTCCGCAGCGTCCCCCAGTCCGCGTCAACCGCACCTTCTTCGATCGCTTCCAGGGATGGATCCGGCAGCCCCGCCTCCGCCGCGAGCTCGTCCCGAGAGAGCTGCCGCCGCTCCCGCAGGGCGGCGATCGCCTGACCCATGCCTTCGAAGCTGGCGCTGTCTTCGGCGCTGTCTGGTCGGTCCGGCACGACCTGATCATGCCGCGCTACACAGAACGCTGCATCTCAGGCGGCCAGGCCACTCAACTCCCGGGGCGCTCGTAGATCAGCAGCGCGACGCCCGAGTCGTAGGCGATCGCCTCCTTCAGCTTCAGCTTTTTCATCTCGGCCGGGTCCGGGAACATCCGCAGCCCGTCGGCGATCAGGACCGGGTGCACCATCGCCCGGTACTCGTCGACGAGGTCGGCCTCGGTCAGCGCGTGGGCGAGCTGGGCGCTGCCGTTGAGCAGGATCGGCCCCGGAGCCGTCTCCTTCAGCTCGCGCACCTCCTCGACCGGGTCGCCGGAGAGGGCGGTCGTGTTGTTCCACTCGGGGTCGGTGAGGGTGGAGGTGACGACGTACTTGGGCATCGTGTTGAACTTGTCGGCGAACGGCCCGTCCCGCTCCGGCCAGGCGGCGGCGAAGCCTTCATAGGTCTTGCAGCCGAGCAGGAGCGAGCCGGCCTCTTCGAGCTCCTCCATCTTGTAGGCGTAGTGGTCCTCGCCGTAGATCGACTCGAAGGTCCAGCCGGTGTGCGGGTGCGTTTTCTCCCCGCCCGGCGCCTCCATGATCCCGTTGAGGCTGACGAACTCGCTGACGATCAACTTGGCCATCTCTTTGCTCCTTGATTGGGTTCGTGGGTTAAGACCGCGGCGAGTGCCGTTACTCATCGCAGCGGGTGGCCCGTCGCCGCACCCACCGCAAGCACCTATCCGACGGAGGCCGCTCCTATGCTCGTCGGATGACGAACATCTTCAGGCCCGCCTTCGAGGAGGGGGAGCGGCCGGAGGGCTTCCGCTCGCGGCGGGCGCGCATCGGCTACGCCCTTGGCACCGAGCTGATCGGCGCCAGCCTCTGGGAAGTTCCTCCCGGGGAGGCCGCCTACCCGTACCACTTCCACTACTCCGACGAGGAGCTCGTGATCGTGCTCTCCGGACGCCCTTCGCTCCGCACCCCCGACGGCGTCCGCGAGCTGGAGGAGGGAGAGGCGCTGCGCTTCCCCCTCGGCGAGGAGGGCGCGCACCAGATCTTCAACGACGGCGAGGAGACGGCGACCTTCCTGGCGATCTCGAGCAGCGGCCGGCCGGACGTGATCGTCTACCCGGACTCCGACAAGATCGGGTTCGGCGAGCGCCTGCCGCGGGGCGGCGGCCTGCGGGCCTTCTTCCGCCGCGGCGACCGCGTCGACTACTTCGAGGGGGAGTCGCGCCGCCCAGGCTGAAGGCGCGCTTCCCAAGCGCGCTCCATCTGCCCCATCAGCGCCGGGTAGACCACCAGGTAGCGGAACGGCTTGATCGCGGCCATGTAGGCCCGGCCGAAGGCGCCCCTGGGCTTGACGTAGACGGCCATCCGGCCCTCGTAGTCGCCGTCGTCCCGCTCGACCCAGGCCAGGTGGGCGACGCCGTGGACAGTCTTGTTCGAGATCTCGGCGGCCGCCTCGCGCTCGGCGCGGTAGAGGGGGACGAAGGGGAGCGGGTCGAAGCTCACCCCGGCCGCGGTGCCGCGCAGGTCCGGGGGAAGGCGGTCGCGCAGGGAGGTCTCGTCGGTGCCGGGGATCGGCAGGCCGCCTCCCTGACGGTCAGCCGGGGTCGAGATCTCCCCGAGGTCGAACCAGGCGCCGAGGCGGTCGCGCAGGTTCCAGAGGAAACGGGCGGCGCGGGAGTCCACCTTGGTCGGGTCGAAGGACCCGAACATCTCCAGCAGGACATCGAAATCGTCCGGGCCGCCTCGCGTCGGCAAGGCCCAGACGTCTTCCAAGGTGAAGTCCGGAACTAGCTCGTGGATGCGCCAGGGGCATCGCTCGTGCTCGGCCTTCAGAAGCTTCATCTCGTGCCGATCCATGCGCTTTCGCATGGATGTTAGGACCGCCTATCGTTCCGAGCCGTGGCCAAGGCCTCCGTCCCCCTCTCGATCCTCGACCTCGCTGCCGTGGGGCGCGAGGAGACGATCGCGGAGAGCTTCGCGGGCAGCGTCGAGCTGGCGCGGGCGGCGGAGCGCAGCGGCTACCGGCGGATCTGGTACGCCGAGCACCACAACATCAGCTCGATCGCCTCATCGGCGACGGCGGTGCTGATCGCCCACATCGCCGCCCAAACCGAGTCGATCCGGCTCGGCGCCGGCGGGGTGATGCTGCCGAACCACTCGCCGCTGGTGATCGCCGAGCAGTTCGGGACGCTGGAGACGCTGCACCCCGGGCGGATCGACCTCGGCCTCGGCCGGGCGCCGGGGACCGATCAGCGGACGTGGATGGCGCTGCGGCGCGACCCCCGCGCCAGCGACCGCTTCCCCCAGGACGTGGTCGAGCTGCAGAAGTTCCTCGGCGACGAGAGCCCGCTCCCCGGGATCAAGGCGATCCCCGGCCAGGGCACCCACGTGCCGCTCTACATCCTCGGCTCCTCCCTCTTCGGCGCCGAACTGGCGGCCCAGCTCGGCCTCCCCTACGCCTTCGCCTCCC
>JALYWY010000176.1 GCA_030852475.1 Actinomycetota bacterium
CTGAACGTGCTCGAGACCGACGACAAGCAGGTCGGCCTGGAGACGATGTGCGTGGCCGGCGGCCAGGGCAAGGCGATGCTCGTGGAGCGGATGAACTAAGCAAGCGATTGGCGAGTTGTGGGGGCTATGACCCCTACAACTCGCCAGCGGTGATGGAGCTCGAGACCCTCACCTACGAGTCAGGCGACCGGGTCGCTCGCATCACCCTGAACCAGCCGGAGCGGGGGAACGGGATCACCGCACGGATGCCGGTCGAGCTGGCCGAGTGCGTCGAGCGGGCAAACCTCGACCCAGAGGTGCACGTGATCGCGCTGGCCGGCAACGGCAGCGGCTTTTGCGGCGGCTACGACCTCGTCGCCTCGGCCGAGGGAGACATGAGCGAGCTGAGCGAGGGAGCGCCCGCCGGCTCTCCACTCGACCCGGCGACGATCGCCGCCAACCACGCCCCGAACACGAACTGGGACCCGGTCACCGACTACCAGTTCATGAGCCGCAACGTGCGCGGCTTCATGAGCCTCTTCCACTCCGAGAAGCCGGTCCTCTGCAAGGTCCACGGCTACTGCGTCGCCGGCGGCACCGACATGGCCCTTTGCTCGGACCTGCTGGTGATCGCCGAGGACGCCAAGATCGGCTACCCGCCGGCTCGCGTCTGGGGCTCGCCGACGACGGCGATGTGGGCCAGCCGCCTCGGACCGATGAGAGCCAAGCGCCTGCTCCTCACCGGCGACTCGCTGACCGGCGCCGAGGCGGCGGAGTGGGGACTGGCTACCGAGGCAGCCCCGACCGACCGGCTCGACGAGCGCTTCGAGCGCCTGCTCGAGCGGGTCGCGCGGATGCCGATCAACCAGTTGGTGATGATGAAGCTGCTGGTCAACCAGACCGTGCACGCGCAGGGCCTCGCGCAGACGCAGGTCCTAGGCACCTTCTTCGACGGCATCGCCCGCCACACCGAGGAGGGACACGCCTTCGTCCGCCGCGCCTCCGAGTCCGGCTTTCGCGAGGCGGTGCGCGAGCGCGACGAGCCCTACGGCGACCACGGGCTCGAAGGCTTCGGCCTCGACGAGTAGGGATAGGCTGCCGCGGCGATGAGCGACGAAGCCCCGCACCCGAGCTCGATGATCACCCCGGAGACCGTCCGGGACTTCCTGCCGGGGAGCTTTCCGGGCGATCTCGGGATCGAGCCGTTGGAGGTCGAGGACTCCCACGCCCGGGGCCGGATCGTCGTCGACAAGCGCCACCTGCACCCGGGCGGCTTCGTCCACGGCGGCGTTTGGACCGCGCTCGGCGACACCGTCGCCGCCTGGTCCACCTTCCGCTGCATCCCGCCCGGCCATAACTTCACCACGATCGAGCTGAAGCTCAACGTCTTCGCCGCCGGTGTCCTGGGGGACGAGATCGAGGCCCGCGCCGAGCCCCTCCACGTCGGCAAGAGCACGGTCGTGATCGAGGTGCGGATCGAGCGCCGCCGCGAGGGCTCCGAGCCGAAGCTCGCCGCGAACCTGATCGTCAGCCAGTTTGTTCTGCCGCCCGGCTAGGCGGCGACGGGGGAGAGGCGGCAGGCCTCGACGAAGTGGCGGAAAAGCGCCGCCTCGTAGGGCCGGTGCACCAGCGTCTCCGCGTGCCACTGGACGCCGATCAGGAAGGGACGGGACGGGTCCTCGATCGCCTCGATCGTCCCGTCCGGCGCCCGCGCGGTGATCTTCAGCCCCTCGCCCAGCCGCTCGATCGCCTGGTGGTGGAAGGAGTTGACGTCGAGCTCGTCGGGAACCTCTACTTCCTCGTCCTCCAGCGCCGCCGACAGACGGCTGCCCGGTTCGATCTCGATCGGGTGACTCGTCTCGTTGCCCGGCGTCGACTGCCGGTGGGCGATCTCCGCCGAGACGTCCGGCAGGTGCTGGTGCAGCGTTCCGCCGCGGGCGACGTTGAGCGCCTGGGTGCCGCGGCAGATCGCCAGGATCGGTATCTCCCGCACGTCGGCGCGGCGCGCCATCGCCAGCTCGAAGCGGTCAAGGTCGGGCTCGATCGGCCCCAGCTCCGGGTGCGGCCGGGCGCCGTAGGTGTCGGGGTCGAGGTCGGGGCCACCGGAGAGGCAGATGCCGTCGAGCCGGTCGATCAGCGTTCCGATCGCCTCCTCCGGCAGCGGCGGGATCACCATCGGCAGTGCCCCGGCCGTCTCCAGCGCCCGCAGGTAGGTGAGGCCGAGGACCATCTCGCGGACTTTCGGCTCGCTCTCGGGCGTTTGCTGGATCCTCTCCGCCTCTCGGACCTCCGAGGTCGTGACCCCGATCAGGGGTCGTCCGTATTGGGCGCCTCGCTTCATGCCTGCAAATTCTCCACTACCCAGGTGTCCTTGCAACCACCGCCCTGGGAACTGTTGACCACCATCTCGCCGGCGCCCTGCGCGAAGCGGGTCAGCCCGCCGGTCATCGCAACCTGCCCCTCGGCGCCCGTGATCACGAACGGTCGCAGGTCGATCCGCCGTGGGCGCAGGCTGCTGCCGCGGATCGTCGGGTGGGTGGAGATCTCGACCGGCTCCTGGGCGATGAAGTGCTCGGGTCGCCGCCGCACCACCCCGACCGCGCGCTTGCGCTCCGGCTCGCTCGTCCGCGGCATGATCGTGACGCCGTGGCCGCCGAAGCTGCCGCGGGGCTTGATCACCAGTTCGTCGAGTCGCTCCATCGCCTCCTCGCGAGCCTCCTCGTCGGTGAGGTCGTAGCTCGGCACCGAGCGCAGCAGCGGCTCCTCGCCGAGGTAGAAGCGGATCATCCGCTCGACGTAGACGTGGGCCAGCTTGTCGTCGCCGAGGCCGGTGCCGAAGGCGTTGACGCAGCGCAGGCGCCCGGAGCGCAGTGCAGGCAGCAGCAGCGCGCCGAGCTCGGTGAGGCTGCCGTTCTGCCCGGTCAGCTGGTCGGCGTCGAGGCGGCGGTAGATCACGTCGACCTGACGACGCTCGCGGGAGATGCGGGCGAAAAGTCGTCCCCGGCTCGTCTCGAGTTGGTCGGGGGTGACGATCGGCAGTCCCAGCTCGCGCCCGACGCGCTCGTGCTCGTACCAGGCGCCGTTCTCGGGACCGTCGGAGAGGACGACCGCGAGGGGTTCGTCGCGCCCCTCCGGGGCGGCGGCGCGGATCGCCTCGCCAAGTCTCGCCAAGTAGCCATCGAGACCGCTTGGCGCGGCCACGCCATGGAGCTCCGGAGCGACGACCTCGCGCACCCCGATCGCGTAGGAGGCGCCCGACGGCATCCGCAGGTTGTCCTCGAGCACCCGCAGCTCGCCGCCGCGATCCCGCACCAGGTCGAGCCCCGCCACGGTCGCCGGCGGCACCTCCGGATCGAGCACCCCCTGCATGGTGGGGGAGTAGCCGCTGGAGGTCTCGAGCAGGCGATGCGGGACGACGCCCGCGTCGAAGATCCGCTGGGGGCCGTAGGCGTCGAGGACGAAGGCGTTGAGGGCGCGCGCCCGCTGCAGCAGTCCTTCCCGCAGCGACTCCCACTCCGCCGCGTCGATCAGCCGCGGCACCGGATCGATCGCGATCGGCTCGCCTTCGCCAAAGGTCAGGCCGCTCCCGGCGACCTTCGCTTCGACCCGCTCCCGCAACTGCTTCAAGTCCCGCCGCGCGAGCTCCTCCAGCAGCTCCGCGTAGAGCGGCCGTGGCGTCCCATCTGGCTCGAACGCCTCGTCGCGACAGTCGGGATCAGGCGAATAGCCGGGGGCGCTCACACCTCGGCATCTACCCGCTCCGCCGGGACTTCCAGCTGTTCGATCTGGGGCAATTTCCAGAGCAGGCTGGCGATCGTCAGCCCGACCGCCGCCGAGAACAGCGCCAGGAACCATTCGGGGGCGCTCAGCAGCGTCATCTCGAAGAAGTCGCGCAGGAAGGGGATCGCGAGGATGCCGGCGTAGACGGCGCCGAGCGCCGCGACCATCGCCAGCATGTTGCTCTGGATCGCGATGTGCTCCCGTCCGGGCCCGCGCTCCAGCAGGAGGATGAAGGCGAGCCCGAGCACGATCAGCGTGGTCGTCGCCGCCGTCTGCCCGGCCTCGAGGCTGGCGCCGGCGACGGTGTCGACGAGGAAGAAGGAGAGGATCGAGGCGAGCGCGGTGGCGACGCCGGCCGGAACCGCGAAGGCGGCCAGCGCCCGCAGCAGGCGGCCGCGATAGAGGGGTCCGTCGGAGGGCAGCAACGCCAGCACGAAGGAGGGGATCCCGATCGTCAGGAAGGCGGCGACCGTGAGGTGGCGGGGGAGGAAGGGGAAGGTGAAACCGGGGACGGCGACGAGGAGGATCAGCGTCGCCGCGTAGACCGACTTGGTCAGGTAGAGCCGGCCGAGGCGGTGGATGTTGCGGGCGATCCGGCGTCCCTCGCCGACCGCCTCCGGCAGGCGCTCGAACTGGTCTTTGAGCAGGACGACGTCGGCCACGCCTTTGGTCACCTGCGCCCCCGAGCCCATCGCCACCGCCATCCGCGCCCGCTTCAATGCCGGCACGTCGTTGACCCCGTCGCCGATCATCGCCACGTAGCGGCCGGTGGCGACCAGCGCCCCGACCAGCGCTTTCTTCTGCTCGGGCTTGATCCGGCAGAAGATCGTGTTCTCCAGCGCGACTTTCGCCAGCTGGTCGGGATCGTCTGGCAGGTCGGGCCCCTCGACCACGCCCGCGTCGCGCGGCACCCCGACCGCGTAGGCGACCGCGGTGACGGTCGCGGCGGCGTCGCCGGAGATCAGCTTCAGGTCGACTTCCTCCGCGCGCATCGTCGCGATCGTCTCCGCCGCGTCCGGGCGCAGCGTCTCCTCCAGCACGACCAGCGCCAGCGGCGTCATCCGCGGCGCCCCGCCCGCCGCCGGGTCCTCCGGCAGCGCCTCGCTCGTCTGCCCGAAGGCGACGACGCGGCGACCGGCCGCGGTCTCCTCCTCCAGCTTGCCGGCGAGCCGCGGCGGCAGCGTCAGCGCCCCCGAGGCGGCGAGGACGTCCGGCGCCCCGAGCACGTAGGTCGCCCCTCCCGAGCCGCCGTCGAGCGAGACCGCGCTCCACTTCCACTCCGAGGAGAACGGCACCTCGCCGC
>JALYWY010000375.1 GCA_030852475.1 Actinomycetota bacterium
ACGTCGCCGGCCTTCAGCTTCGACATCGAGCCCTGGCCGCCGGTCATCGGCACCCCGTTGCGGCCCATCCAGGCGGCGCGCTGGACGAGCAGGCGGGCGGCTTCGATCTCGGTCGCGACGTCGGCCAACGTCTGCTGGATCCGCTGCGCTTTCAGCAGCGGCACGCCGTCTTCGCTCTGGCCGTCGAGGTACTCGAGGGTCCACTCGTAGGCGGCCTGGGCGATCCCCAGCGCCGAGGCGCCGACCAGCGGCCGGGTGATCTCGAAGGTCGCCAGCGCGTCGGCCGAGCGCGAGCGCTGGCCCGAGCGGGCGCGTTCGAGCTTGCGCTGCAGCTTCTCCTCGCCGCCGAGCAGGTTCTCGGCCGGGATGCGGCAGTCCTCGAGCACGACCTCGGCGGTGTGGGAGGCGCGGATCCCGAGCTTGGTCTCCTTCTTGCCCTGGCTGAGGCCGGGGGTCCCCTTGGGGACGACGAAGGAGGCCTGGCCGCGGGTGCCGAGCTCGGGGTCGACGGTGGCGACGACGACGTGGACGTCGGCGATGCCGCCGTTGGTGATGAAGACCTTGGTCCCGTTGAGGACCCACTCGTCGCCGTCGCGCCTGGCGGTCGTCTTCAGGCTCTTGACGTCGGAGCCGGCCTGCGGCTCGGTGACGGCGTAGGCGCCGAGCTTGATCTCTTCGCCGCTGCCGAAGCACTCCGGGACCCACTGCGCCATCTGCTCGGGCGTGCCCGAGGCGGCGATGCCGGTGGCGGCGAGGCCGGAGCCGCTGATCGCCAGCGCGATCCCGGCACAGCCCCAGTGGAACTCCTCGGCCGAGATCACCTGCATCTGGCCCTCGGGGTCGGAGGCGTTCCGCTGGATCGACTCGAGGCCGCCGAAGCCCTGCCGCCGTGCCTCTTTGATCGCCTCCCAGGGGATGCTCTCCTCTTCGTCGTGCTTGCGCGCGACCGGCCGCATCACCTCTTCGGCGAACTTCCGGCACCGCGCTTTGAACTCCTGCTGTTCCTCGTTCAGTGCGAAATCCATCTCTTCCTCTCTGCGCCGCCTACTGATTGACTGGTCAGTCAGCCAGTCGGGAACTCTACTCCTCTCGGTGGCAGGCGCCCGATACGTTTCCCGAGTGATCCCGAAGCGGCCGATCAACGCCGACGTCCCCGAGGCCGGGGAGAAAGAGGCGAAGGAGACGCCGGCCGGCGAGGCGAAAGCGGCGAAGCCGGAGCAGAAGGCAACGGAGAAGCCGAAGAAGGCCGCGCCCCCTTCCCGGCGGGAGCCGAGGCCCACCGCGCCCAAGGCACTGGCGGCCCTGGTGGTCCTGGCGCTCGGCTTCATCGCCGCCGCAATCGCGTTCGGCACCGGCGGCGACGACGACACCACCTCGCCCGCCCCCGCTCCCGCGCCGGCGCGGGCGGACGCCGGCGACTCCGCCGATGCCCCGCCCGCCCAGACCGCGGAAGCGCTCGGCTATCCGAGCTTCGCGACCAACAACACCGTCCGCATCGGTGGCTCCGACCCGGCCGCCAACGCCGCCGGCGCCTCCCTCGCCGTCTTCCCCTCCACCA
This sequence comes from Actinomycetota bacterium, assembly GCA_030852475.1. Lineage (GTDB taxonomy): Bacteria > Actinomycetota > Thermoleophilia > Solirubrobacterales > 70-9 > VAYN01. The sequence continues at coordinate 1,559 of JALYWY010000375.1, forward strand.
CTCCCGAGCAGCGTCCCGACGCGGTGACCCTGGTCGGCGAAGAGGATTGGGCTGGAGCGATTGCCGCCTCTGTCCTGATGGCCTCACCGGTGCGCTCGCCGATCCTCTTCTCCAGCTCGGAGGAGATGCCAGAGGTGAGCGAGGAAGCGCTCGCGGCGCTCGACCCGCAGGGCAGCGAGGTGACCGGCAGCGCGCCGCTCTTCGCAGTCGGCCGACTTTCGTATCCGGGTCAGGCCGTCCCTATCGACAGCGGCGACGCGGCCAGCACCGCGGCCCAGATCGCCACCCTGCGCGACCGCCTCTTCGGCAAACCGCCGCGGCATATCGTCATCGCCTCCAGCGCCAGCCCCGAGTTCGCGATGCCGGCCGCCGCCTGGGCCGCCCGCTCCGGCGACCCGGTGCTCTACACGGACCCCGGGAAGCTGTCGGCGCCAACCGCCGCGGCGCTGGAGGAGCGCCCGAAAGTGCCGGTCTACGTGCTCGGCCCTGAGAGCGTGATCCCCGAGGACGTCGTCAAAGAAATCGGCGAGATCTCGAAAGAGGTGAAGCGGGTCGCCGGCAAAGACCCGGTCGCCAACGCCCTCGCGTTCGCCCGCTACCGCGACGGCAACTTCGGCTGGAACGTCAACGACCCCGGCCATGGCTTCGTCCTCGCCCGCAGCGACTCCCCCGCCGACGCCGCCGCGGCCTCTCCGCTCTCGGCCTCGGGAACCTGGGGGCCGCTGCTGCTCACCGACAGCGCCGATACGCTGCCGCCCGCCCTTCGCAGCTACCTCCTCGACGTGAAGCCCGGCTACACCACCGACCCGACCCGCGCCTTCTACAACCACGTCTGGGTGGTCGGCGACCAGGCTGCGATCAGCGTCGAGCAACAGGCGGAAGCCGACGAACTCGCCGAGCTGGCGAAAATAGGAGACGAAGAATGAGCGAGGCAGAGAACCCAGAGCTGCTCGGCGGAGCGAAGGAGATCACGCCGGAGGACATCCGCGCCCTCGCCGGTCCCGTCACCCCCCACTTCGCGCTGCAGATCCGCAACCGGATCCGCCGCCTGATCGAGCCGCTGCCGGCCGATCACCCGGCGCGGCAGGAAGGCGAGCGGCAGATCGCCCGCCTGGAAGAGCTCTCCCAGCACAGCGGCGAGCCCCGCGACGGCCTCGGGATCTCGCATTGAAGTACCTCGCTCCAGGCGTCTGGCGGTTGAAGGAGATCCCGGCGCCGACGATCAACGTCTACCTCGCCGAGGACGTCCTCATCGACGCCGGCCGCACCTGGGATAAACGGCGGATCTTCAAGGAGCTCGAGGGGCGCGAGATCTCGATGCTCGCCCTCACCCACGTCCACCCCGACCACCAGGGTGCGGCGAAGGACGTCTGCGAAGCGCGGGGGGTCCCGCTCGCCTGCCACGCCGAGGACGTCGACGCGATGGAGGGTCGCCGGCCGGTCCAGGAGGCCTCGCGTTCCAATCCCGTCAACCGCCTGGTCGCCTCGATCTGGCAGGGGCCCCCCTACAAGGTCGACCGCGTCCTCCAGGAGGGCGACGAGGTCGCCGGCTTCCGCGTCGTCCACACCCCGGGGCACTCGCGCGGCCACGTCGTCTTCTTCCGCGAGAGCGACCGGGTCGCGATCTGCGGCGACGTGATCCGCAACATGAGCTACGCGACCGGGCTGCCGGGAATCAAGCAGCCGCCGCCGGTCTTCACCTACGACATGGAGGAGAACCGGCGCTCGATCCGCAAGCTCGCCGAGCTCGAGCCCTCCCTGATCCTCCCCGGCCACGGCCCCGCCGTCACCGACATGGCGGCCTTCGAGCGCTTCGTCTCCTCGCTCCCCGGGTAGACCGACCGCACCGACTCGCCCTCCGGCGGGTTACTTGGTTTCGGGTACTCGGCAACGACCTGGAAGGGAGTCCGGATGAACACGCTGAAGAAGGGGCGGCCGTCGCCGGCGATGGTGGTGGCGCTGATCGCCCTCGTCGCAGCCCTGGCCAGCACCGCCTACGCGGCGCAGACGATCAACGGCGGCGCGATCAAAAAGCAGACGATCGGCGGGGGCAAGCTGAAGAAAGACACCCTCACCGGTTTCCAGATCAACAACAACAAGCTCGGCACGGTGCCGTTCGCGCAGGTCGCGACCCACACCTTCTGGGCGGTCGTCAACAACCCGGCTAGCCCCGGCAACGCGGCGCTGGCCCGTTCCAGCGGCCCCAACATCACCGCGGTCGAGGGCGGCGGCGCGGTCGCCGTCACCTTCCCGTTCAACGTCTCCGGCTGCGCCAACGTCGCGGCCCGCAACAACGCCGGCACGACGGTGCCGAACTCGGGCTACGCCCAGACCAACACCTCGGCGGCCAACCCGAACGCGATCGAGGTGCGGACGAAAAGCAAAGACGGCTCCCCCGAGGACGCCGACTTCCACCTGATCGTCATCTGTCCCTAAAACCAGCCATGACCTCGGCCGTGGCGGTTAGGATGCCGCCATGGTCGAGGAAGGCATCGACAGGCCGGAGCAGGCGCGCGAACTCGCGATCCAGCGCCTGAAGATGAAGCAGGACTTCAAGGGCATGGCCGCCGGCGGCGCCTTCGCGATCCTCGTCTGCATCGTGATCTGGGCGATGGGAGACGGCGGCTACTTCTGGCCCGTCTGGGTGATCCTCGGCATCGGCATCGCCGTCGTCGTCCAGGCCTGGAAGGCCTACGGCCCCAGCAACCGCATCACCGAGGCCGACGTGCAGCGGGAGATGGAAAAGGGCTGAGCCGCGCGCCGGCTATTCGCCGGCGGTGAAGGACCAGCTTCGCTCCACCGCAAGGCCCGCTTCGCTTTCGCTCTCGGAGCCGGAGAACGAGGTCCCGTCCGAAGAGGTCTGAGCCGCCGCCCCGAACTCGAGCGGCACCGCCAGGGTGTAGAAGCCTTCCTGTTCCTCGGCCGGCGGTGCGCAGTCGTAGAGCTCGACCTGCATTTCCGGCAAGGGGGCACCGCTTCCCAGCTGGAACGAGTATTCGTAGGGCGCCTCGAAGCTGGGGGGCGTGCCCAGGGCGAAGAATTCCCCGTTGTCGACAGGAAACTGGGCGCTGCCGCGCTGCGAGCAGAGCGGGGCGCTGAAGAACAACGTTCCGTTTCCCGAAGCGGTCACGGTGTAGAGGCCGGAGGCAAATTTGAAGTTGCCGTTGGGCCCGCCGAAGACGTTGGGACCGAAGCGCTCGAAAGTGGCGTTGCCGGCGATCGTGTAGACGGAGCCGAAGGCGGCGGTCGTCATCCCGAACGTCCCGCTGATCCTGTCGACCGACCCCTGCTCGGTCGGCTGAATCCAGCTGCCTTCGCCGACCCCGGCGGTCGAGGTGAACTTGACCGTCACCTTGACGAAGCCGCCGTTGGGCGCGTTGGTGACTTTGTAGGAGAAGCTGGGAGTCGCCTGGTCAGAGGAGCCGGGCGAGAACTCGGCGTTCTCGGCGCCCAGCAGCGTCCAGCGCGCCTCGGCGGCGGTGCCGCCAGTTCTGGCTTTCGCCGAGACGCCGAGCTGGCCGCTGTCGCCTTTGCGCAGTTTCAGGCTGCCGGTGGCGGGAGCGAAGACCGGCTCGGCGCAGTGGGGCCTGCTCTCGAAGCTGCTCCAGCGAGGCTCGGCCCGGCGGAAGCCCTCGATCGCCTCTTTGGCGACGCCCTCGAAGCCGTCCTTGGCGACCGCGTCGGCGTCGCCGCTGATTTTCGCCTGCGCGCCGGTGGCGTCGTAGTTGCCGCCGGGCATCGCGATGCGGACTTTTCGCTCCGATTTGCCGCGGCGAACGACGCCGCCGCTGGCGACGACGAACACGTCGTGGGTGTAGCTGAGCTCGATGTGTTTCAGCTTGGCGTCGGGCCCGACCTTGCCCTTGGCTTTCGCTTTGCTCTCGAAGTTGGTCCTCGCCCGTTCGACCAGCCTGTCCGTGCCTTCCCAGACTTCGACCACCAGCTCGCCGCTGGTGGAGCTCGAGGCATCGAGGTCACCGGCCGCCGTCGGGCATTCGGGAATGGCGAAGGAGCTGCTCCCGCAGACTCCGTAGCGCAGCTTCACCGTGAGCCGGCCGCTGGTGGTTTCCAGCACGGCGCCGTTCGGGCCGGAGATCGAGACCCTGACTCCCCCGACCGTGGCGGCGGGCCCGCCGACGCCGGCCTCGCAGGCGGCCGAGGCGGTGGCATAACCCGCGCCAGAGGCACCGGCTTTCGCGCCTTTGCGGCGGTCGACGTAGGCGAGCACCTTCGGCAGCGCCTTCAGCAGCTTCCTCTGCGCCCGCTTGCGCTTCGCGCCCCCGGCTGCTTTCCGTGGGTAATAGCTGAGCGCGCGCTGCAGGTAGAAGAGCCTGGCGTCGAGCGCCTTCGGCTTGGGAAAGGCCTTGGCCACCGACTGGCAGGTGGTGCGTTTGCCAACCGTCACCGGAACCTTCGGCGCTTTGCAAGCCTGTTTCGCTTTCGCGCCAACGGCGGCACCGGGGGCGATCAGGAACAGGCTCAATACGACGACTAGTAAGAGGAGCTTGAACCGCATTGGTTCAAGCTAACCGCGCGCGACCTCCATGTCGACCCTCTCGCCGCGGAACGGCACCCCCTCGGCCCTGAGCAGCGCCCGCTGCCGGTCGCCCTTGGCCAGCGAGCCATCGGCGCGGACGACCCGCCACCAGGGCAGATCCGGATCGTCGGCCTGAAAGAGGACCGTCCCGGCAAACCGCGGCGCTCCCGGCGAAACGTCCCCATAGGTGCGAACGAACCCCGCCGGGATCTCCCGCACCCGCTCCAGCACTTCCAGCTCGCGAGTTCGCGAAAAGGGTCCTTCAGGGACCGTTTTCGCGGACTCGGCGTTCACGCCTCCGGGCCGAAGGCGTCGATGATGCGGTTCTGGAACTCGCTCAGCTCCTCGGGGGAGATGAAGTAGGTCGGCGGGGTGAGGAAGAGGCCGTCGGCGCGCTCGGCGGTGGCCTCGACTCGGGCGCGGACCTTGTCGAGCGGCCCGGCGGCGCAGTAGGCCTCGACCATCTCGTCGCTGATCGCCGCCGGCACCGCGGCGAGGTCGCCGCGGCGGAACGCCTCCCCCGCCTCGACCGCGTTGTCGCCGAAGCCGTGCAGCTCCCAGAGCGGCATGTAGGTCTTGACGGTCGCATAGAAGGAGATCGTGCGGCGGGCCATGTCGATCGCCCGGCCCTCGTCGTCGTCGATCGCGCAGCAGACGGTCGGCAGGTAGTCGAACTCGGAGCGCGCGCGGCCGGAGCGGCTCAGCCCCTCCTCGAAGGCCGGCACGATCACCTCGTCGATCCAGCGCAGGCTCTGGATCGGGTGGCCGATCAAGCCGTCGGCGACGTCGCCGGCCATCCGACCCATCCCCGCCTGCACGGCGGCGGTGTAGATCGGCACCGCCTCGCGCGGCGCCGGGTGGGGCCGCACCCAGCCCTTGATGTCGATGTCGTAGTACTCGCCCTCGTAGCGGATCGGCTCGCCGGCGCTGGCCTGGCGCATGATCAGCCGCGTCGCCTCGATCGCCTCGCGCAGGTGCGGCGCCGGGCGGCCGTAGTCGG
>JALYWY010000197.1 GCA_030852475.1 Actinomycetota bacterium
GGGGGGCTCCGCCCTGCTGGTCGTCCCCGCGAGCCTCGAGGGGAAGCCGCAGCGGATCGCCCGCGTCAAAGGGGGGCTGGCCTGGCCGAGCTGGGACCCCTCGGGCAGTCGCATCGCCTTCACCACGCTGAAGGGCGGCGACCCCTTTGGGCTGAGCATTCCCGCGCAGGGCAACTCGGTGATGCAGGTCAACGCCGACGGGACCTGCCTTGGCACGCTGCTCTCGATCGACCGCGGCCGCTACGAGGGCGTCGCCTGGCAGCCCGGCCCTGAGCGCGCCGCCGGCCCGATCAGCTGCTGATCTTCGCCTGCACTGCCGCCTGCAGGCCCCGATGGGCCTCGACGTTGCCGTGGCGGTCGGTCTTCACCTCGATCAGGCCGGCGCCGGCCGCCAGCGCCGCCGCCAGCTCGCCAAGCGACTCGAGGCGGCGGTGGGGGAGGTCGAAGAGATCGGCGGCCTTGGCAACGTCGACGCCCCGGGGGGTGCCGAGGAGGGCCTCGAACTCGTCCGTGTCCAGGGCCGACTCCTGCGGGAGGAAGTGGAAGATGCCGCCGCCGCCGTTGTCGATGACGACGATGCGGACCGGGGTGGAGACGTCGCGCAGCGCGGCGAGGGAACCGATGTCGTGGAGGAAGCCGAGGTCGCCGGTGACGATCGTCGTCGGGCGGCCGCTGGCCTGGGCGGCGCCGATGCCGGAGGAGATCAAGCCGTCGATCCCGTTGGCGCCGCGGTTGGAGAGGAAGAGGGCGTCGGTGTTCGAGGCGGTGAGGAACGCCTCCTGGTCGCGGATCGGCATGCTCGAGCTGGTGTAGACGAGGTCGCCGTCGCGGTGGGCGGCGCCGAGGGCGCGGTGGAGGGCAGGCTCGGAGATCTCGGCCTCATCGCGGAGCGCCTCGTCGAGCGCGGCTTGAGCGGCGGCCTCGGCCTCCAGCCAGCGATCCGGCAGCGGCCGTTCCCGTCCCTCCAGGCCTTCAAGCCGCGCCGCCCAGCCCTGCGCCAGCTCGGTCGGGTCGGCGCGGAGCGTCGCCGCCGCCCGGTTGGTCGGCTCGTTCCAGCCGCCGTAGGGGTCGATCACGATCTGGTCGGCGCCGCTGGCCTCGATCCAGGCGCGCAGCGGCTTGCTGGTCGGCATCTCGCCGAAGCGGAGGATCAGGTCGGGGACGACCGAGCGGGCGAAATGCTCCTCGCGCAGCAGTAGGTCGTAGGCGGCGATGACGTGGGAGCGGTCGTGGGGTCCGCAGCGGACCTGCGAGGTCGGGTCGGCGAGGATCGGGAAGCCGGAGACCCGCGCCAGGTGGGCGAGCGGCTCGCGCAGCTCGGGGTCGAGCTGGCGGCCGGCGACGATCACGCCGGCGATCGCGTTGCCGATGTGGCCGGCGACCTCGTCGAGCAGGAAGGGCGAAGGCTCCAGGTCGATGTGCGTGACCGCGGTCAGCGGCCGCCCTTCGCGTCCCTTCAGCGCCAGCGGGTCCGTTGCGGTCACCGCGCCCTCGACCGGCACCGGCGCCAGGGGCTCGCGCCAGGGCAGGTTGAGGTGCACCGGGCCCGGCCGCGCCTCCCCGCGCGCCGCGGCGAGCGCTCGGCAGGCGACCGACCGGTAGTGGAGGAGCCCGCTGTCGTCGGCCTCGTGGGTACCGACTTCACAGAACCAGCGCACCGAGGCGCCGAAGCTCTTGATCTGGTCGATCGTCTGGCCGGCGCCGATCCCGCGCAGCTCCGGCGGCCGGTCGGCGCTCAGGACGACCAGCGGGATCCCGGATTCGTCGGCCTCGACCACCGCCGGGTGGTAGTTGACGAGCGCCGTCCCCGAGGTGCAGAGCAGCGCCACCGGCTCGCGGCTCGCCTGCGCGGCGCCGAGCGCGAAGAAGCCGGCGGAGCGCTCGTCGACGATCACCTTCACCTCGATCTCCGGCTGCCGCCACAGCGCCAGCGCCAGCGGCGTCGAACGCGAGCCGGGGGAGATCACCGCCAGCCGGAGCCCTCCGCGCGCGAGCTCCTCGGCGAAGGCCGAAGCGAGGGCGGTGTTGGCGTTGGTCGGGTCCATGGCGGCGGGTCAGATTCGGTGCGCCTGCAGGGCATCCTCGTCTATCTCGACCCCCAGACCGGGGCCGGGAGGGAGATGCAACATTCCGTCGCGCACCTCGCACTCGACCGCGGCGACGGTGGAGGCGAAGAGGCGCTGGGTGGCGAGACCGTGCGCGAGCTCTCCGCCGATGGCCCGGGCGACCCGCGCCGCAGCGGCGATCCCCACTGGCCCGTCAAGCGCGCTGGTGACGTAGGCGGGGAGGACGTCGGCGATCGCCAGCGCTTCCTCGGGCCCACCTACCTTCGAAAGCTTGATCCCCGTATAGGCGCAGGCGCCCAGCGAAACTGCCCGCTCTGCCTCTGCGAGCGTCGTCACGCTCTCGTCCGTGGCAAGCGGAATCGAAGTCGAGGCAGCCAGCGCCGCCATCGCCTCCAGCCCCGCCACCGGCTGCTCCGCCAGCTCGATCCCCAGCGGCTCCAGCTCGACCAGTGCCCGCTTCGCCGTCTCCAGGTCCCAGGCCTCGTTCGCATCCACCCGAATCCGCACCGATGGCCCGAGCGCTTCCCGTACTGCCCGTACCTGCTTCACGTCGCGAGTCCGCGCTACACCGCCTATATCGCGGTCTAGCGCGGACTCGGTGCCGAGCTTCAGCTTGAAGGTCGTGAATCCGTCTCGCGCCCAGCGTTCGGCTTGCGCGACGACCTCCTTTGGAGCACCGGCGACGAGCGTGGCGTTACATGGAACCGGGTCGGTTGAACCTGCCGCAGCCGCCGATCCAGTCGCCTTCCTACCCAGCAAATCCGTTTCCGCGGTAGCGACCGCACACCGCGCTGGCGCCGACAGCCCACCAGCCTCCCGATGCTCCGCCCACCCTTCGAGCTCCCGCACCACCTCCGTCAACCCAACCCCGCCCCGCAGCGACAGCGGCACCGCTTCGCCCAGCCCGACGAGCCCCTCCTCGTCCCGCACCCGCAGCAGGACCATCTCCCGCTGTCGCAGGACCCCGCGCGCCGTCACGTACGGCTCCTTGAACGGGAGCGCGTAGGGGATGACCTCGACCGAGCGCAGGCGCACGCCCGTAGCCTCTCAGGCCGAGATCAGCAGGCCCGCGGTGACGAGCAGGCTGTAGACGCCGAGCAGGGCGCCGGTGGCCGCCAGCACCCCGTTCAGCGCCGGCCCGTCTCGCCGCTCGGCCAGCGTCTTCGCCGGCTTGACCGCCAGCGGCGCCGCCAGCAGCCCGATCAGCGGCAGCATGCTCGCGTCCCCGGCCCAGAGCGCGATCGGCAGCACGATGAAGCCACCGGCGATCAGCACCCGGTAGATCCGCACCGCGTGCTCACGGCCGATCTGGACCGCCAGCGTGTTCTTGCCCGCCCGCCGGTCGGTCTCGACGTCGCGGACGTTGTTGACGACGATGATCGCCGTCGCGAGGAACCCGATCGATATCGAGAGCCCCAGCGAGAGCGCGTCGAGTTCCTCCAGCTGCACGTAGTAGGAGCCGTTGA
>JALYWY010000198.1 GCA_030852475.1 Actinomycetota bacterium
CGTCGGGGTCGTAGAACTCGGGGTAGACGCCCTCGATGTAGTCGTCGTAGTCCTGGACGCCGGTGTAGCGGGCCGCCTCGGCCGCGCCCGGCACGAAGAGGTTCGGGCAGAGCGGGTGCGAGTAGCCGCTTTTGCTGACGCCGCTGTTGGGGTTGAGCGCGCCGCCCTCGAGCAGGGTCCGCACCCAGAGCGTCTCGTTCAGCTGCTGGCTGTCGGCGAGGTCGCCGGTGTTGATCGTCAGCTCCATCGCGCTGCGGTTGCCGTTGCCGTCGGCGACGGGGCTGGCGGCGGTGAACTGGTTGACCTGGCGGACCATCGCCTCGGTCAGCTGCGGCTCCAGCGCCTCCCAGGGGCGCCAGGCGGAGCCGAAGGGAAGGTTGAGCGGAGTCGAGAGCGGGTCGACCACCTCGACCCGGGCCGGCGACTCCTCGTCGGCGAGCTGGAAGTCGGAGAGCTGACCGAAGTAGAGGAGCGAGGTGCGCCGGGTCTCGCGCCCGGCCTGGGCGGTCCCGAGCTCCTGCCGCACCGTGTACGGCTCGCCCGGCCCGAGGCCGAGGAAGCGGTAGGCGCCGCTCGTGGTCGGGACCACGCGCTGTTCGAGCGTCGTTTTCCCTTCGGTGTCGGAGACGGCCGCGACGGCCGCGGTCGTCCCGGCCGCCATCACCGCCAGTGCCACCAACAGGACGCCGAACCTGCGAACCGCTCCCCGAAGCTTCATCTCCCACCTCTGAATTGGAAAGGACTGGTTCTCCTAACCATACCCAGTTTTTAGTGAGAGATGTTTTAGGGCAAATTCAGCTTCAGCTTTCCCGCGCGGGGCAGAGTGGCCGCGGTGCCGCCGGTCGGCGTGAAGGTGACGAGGGCTTTGAACTGGAGCTCGCCCTTCTCCTCCAGCGTCTTCTTGCCGGCGCCGGTGGGCTTCAGCGTCAGCGTCGTCGTCCCGGCGGCGGCGGTCGCGGTCGCCTTCCTGATCCGTTTCGGCGCTTTTTTCTTCGCATCTACCGCGGTCAGCGTCCCGGCGCCGGGCACGTTCACCTTCAACGTCGCCGTCCCGTTTTTCTTGTTCAGCTTCAGTTTTCCGAAGGTGAAGGCGTTCGACGGGGGCAGGGGAGCTGACGCAAGCGGAGTCGGAGCGGGCGGAGTCGGAGCGGGCGGTCCGCTGATCGAGACTGCGTCGACCCCCGCGTTGAACGGCCCTTCGTTGTCGACCTCGGCGAAGCGAAGCCGCACGGTCTGACCGCCGTAAGGAGTCAGGTCCGCCGTGAGCGTTTTCGGGGCCATCGACTCCGGATCCCCCGTCTGGGTGTGGAGGAGGGTGACGAGGATGTCCTGCGGCGCCAACGTTTCGATCGGCGCCGTCGGCTTGATCACGTCGATCCGGTACTGCTGGTTCGGTCCCGCTTCCCAGGACAGGCTTCCAGGGCTCTGGATTTCACTTTGGCTTTGGTAATAGGCGATCAGCGAGAGCTGACGGGGAACGCCGGGCTCCAGAGCGACGTCCTGGTAGAGGATGTGGGTCCCGGCCTCTTCCTGAGAGGTGATCGCGGCGAAGTTCCCCTGCGGCGGCGGGGGCACCGGCGGCGCGAACTCGTCGATCGGGTTTTCCGTCCCCGAGTAGGCGAACCAGGTGCCGAACCCGTTGAAGTCGTCGTAGACGCTCCAGCCGCTGAGCGTGCCCGTCTCGAAGTCGCCGTTGACGACGGTCGCCGCCTCGGCACGAGCCGTCCCAACAATGAGACACGCGACGAACAGGAGGCCAGCTGCTGCCGCAAGCAGCCGTCCACGCCCAACGATCCGATCCGACACTCGACTACCTCCTTGACGAAATTTGCCGCCGGGAGGCTATTGGCGAAGGTGGATGGAGCTTCTACCCCTGCAGGGTGACGAAGCGCTCCTCGGTCAGCTCGACCACCGCGTAGGCCGGCCCCTCGCGGGTGTTGCCGGAGTCCTTGACGCCCCCGTAGGGTTGCTGGTCGGCGCGGAAGGTCGGCACCTCGTTGACGAGGACGCCGCCGAACTCGAGGGTGCGCCCCGCCTGCAGGCCGCGGCCGATGTCGCGGGTGAAGACGCCGGCCTGGAGGCCGAACTTGGAGTCGTTGGCCAGCTGCAGCGCCTCGTCGAACTCGGTGAAGGTGTCGATCGTCGCCACCGGGCCGAAGATCTCCTCGCACCAGACCTTCGCCTGTTTCGGCGGCGCCTTCAGCAGGGTCGGCGCCAGGCAGCGGCCCTCGTCGACCAGCTCGCCGCCGGTCAAGAGCTCGGCGCCGCCGGCGATCGCCTCGTCGACCCACTCCTTCACCCGGTCGCGGTCGTCGGGGGTGATCAGCGGCCCGACGTCGGTGTTCTCGTCGAGCGGGTCGCCGACGGTCAGCTTCTCGACGTTGGCGACGAGGCGCTCGGTGAACCGGTCGGCCACCGCCTCGTGGACGAGGATGCGCTGGATCGAGATGCAGCTCTGGCCGGCGTGGGAGAAGGCGTGGAGCCGGGCTTTGTCGGCAGCCTCCTCCCAGTCGCCGTCGTCGTTGACGATCAGCGGCGCGTTGGAGCCGAGCTCGAGGTTGACCTTCTTGTGCGGCACCTTCGAGCGGATGTCCCAGCCGACCGCCGAGGAGCCGGTGAAGGTGATCGCCTTGGTCAGCGGGTGCTCGACGATCTTGTTGCCGACCTTGGAGCCGGGGCCTGGGATGACCGAGAGCCAGTTCTGCGGCAGACCCGCCTCGAGCAGGATCTCGGCCAGCTTCAGCGCCGAGATCGGCGTCTGCCCGGCCGGCTTCAGCACGATCGCGTTGCCGGCGGCGATCGCCGGCCCGAGCTTGTGGGCGACGAGGTTGAGCGGGAAGTTGAAGGGGCTGATCGCGCCGACTACGCCATAGGGGACGCGCAGCATCACGCCGAGCTTGCCGGCCCCCGCCGGGGCGGCGTCCATCGGCACCGTGCCGCCGGTCAGCTTGCGCGCCTCGACCGCGGAGAAGGTGAGCGTCGAGACCGCCCGTTCGGCCTCCAGCGTCGCCGTCTTCAGCGGCTTGCCGGCCTCGGCGGCGATCGTCGCCGCCAGCTCTTCGGTGCGCTCGGCGACGAGGTGGGCGGCCCGGTCCAGCACCGCGGCCCGCTCGTGCTGCGGGAACTCGGCCCCCTCGAAGGCTTCGTGCGCGGCCTCGATCGCCCGCTCGACCAGCGCTTCGTCGCCCTGCGCGACCCGGCCGACGACGCTGCCGTCGTAGGGGCTCTTCACCTCGCCCCACTCGCCGGTCGCCTGCCACTCACCGGCGGCGAGGAGCTTGTGGTCGGTTGCCTCTACGGTCTGCGTCGCCATCGGGCCCTCCTCAAGATCGGGTGCACTTCCAGAGTACGACTCCGCTCATGCAGGCCGCTACTCCCGTTTGTTGAATCTGTTGGCTCAGAGATGTCCAAGATCGTCAGCAAGACCAGCGCCACCAAGATCGCCCTCCTGTTCCTACTGGCCTCTCTCTACCCGGCCACGGCCCAGGCCGCGGTCAGCTGGATCGTCCACGGGCGCGGGTTCGGCCACGGGGTCGGGATGAGCGCCTACGGCGCCTACGGCTTCGCCAAACACGGCAAGAGCTACCGCTTCATCCTCGGCCACTACTACCGCGGCACCAGCATCGACACGCTCGACAAACCGCGGGTCGTCCGAGTCCTGCTGGACATCTCCCCCACCGACGTCGAATTCAGCGGCGCCACCAGCGCCTGCGGCGAGCGGCTCACCCCCAGCCGCAGCTACGAGGCGCACCGCAACGGGGGCTCGGTGGTGCTGCGCAGCTCCGGCGGCAAACGGCTCGCCAACTGCGGCCGCAAACTGCGCGCCGCGGGGCGCGGGAAGATCGCGATCGCCGGCCAGGGCACCTTCCGCGGGGCGCTGGAGACGGTGCCGACCGAAAGCGACGCCGGCTCGCTCAACATCGTCAACGCCCTGGCGATCGAGCAGTACGCGAAAGGGGTGATGCCGAACGAGGTGCCGCCCTCCTGGCCGATGGAGGAGCTGAAGGCGCACGCGCTGGCGGTGCGCTCGATCGCGATCACCGGCGACGTCGACGGCAACGGCTTCGACGTCTACTCCGACACCCGCAGCCAGGTCTACGAGGGGCTGGAAAGCGAGTACGCCCGCACCAACGAAGCGGTCGCCGCGACCCGCGGCCAGGTGGTGACCTACAAAGGCGAGGTCGCCCAGACCTTCTACTCGGCCTGCTCCGGTGGCCACACCGAGAGCGTCGAGAACGTGTTCGGCACCGCGATCCCCTACCTGGTCGGCGTCCCCGACCCCTACGACTACTACTGCCCGCTGCACAAGTGGACGCTCGAGTTCAGCGGCCCGGAGATCAGCTCCCGCCTCGGCGGCTACCTGAAGGGGAAGCTGAAACGGGTGGTGATCACCAAGACCGGCGTCTCCCCGCGGATCATCAGCGCCAAGCTGATCGGGACCGGCGGCGTCTCCACCGTCACCGGCTCCCAGCTCTCGGTCGCGCTCGGCGGCCACGACACCTGGATGAAATTCGAGAAGGTCGTCAGCGACGCACGTTAACCCCTGTCCCTGGGTGGGGTACTGGGGAGTCGATGCTGCATTTCAAGGTCGCCCTCACCGCCGCTTATGGCGCCTTCCTCGGCGCCTGGGTCTACACCGAGCAGAAGAACTCAGGTGGCCTCTTCGGAGACCTCCACTCGTCGATTCCCTTCGAGCTCTTCGTCCTAGGGTTTGCCATAGCCGTCGGCTTCGCGGTCAGGCGCTGGTGGGCGCTGCTCGCCCTCCTCGGTCCCCTGCTCGCGCTCGGCTACCTGCAGGTGACCGGGTACGTCAGCCCTTGGCGCGACGGAGCCGCGCCGCTCCTCTCGCCTCCGGGGATCGCCTTCTTCGTCTGGTTTGGCCTCGCTCTTTCGATCGGGATCGCGCTCGGCCGGCTTCAGGGCATCGCCAGCTCGGCGAAAACCGCCCGGTGGTCGGAGCCGGGCAGCTCCTCGACCTCGTAGTCGACGACGCCGAGGCGTTCGTCGGCGAGGACGTGGTCGATGGTGACGCCGGGTGCGCGGCTGGCCCAGTCGTCGGCGGGCCAGGTCGGCTCCAGCCCCTCGCCGGCGACATCCCCGGCGTCGCGGTAGCCGCGGTCGAGGATCTCGCGCAGCAGCGAGTGGTCGAGGGTGGCGTTGAAGTCGCCGACGAGGACCCAGGGAACCCCCTCGCCGGTGGCGGGCAGGCTCTCCAGCGCCGCGGTCCACTGCTCGACGTGGTGGCTCTGCGGCGGGTAGGGGTGGACGTCGACGACGCGGAACCGCCGACCGTCGGGCAGACGGAGGACGGCGCGCGGCTGGCGGAAGGCGAAGACCTGGGGAGCGGTGAGCTTCCGCATCGGCAGGCTGGAGTAGATGCCGCTGCCGGAGACGCCGCGGCGGGTTTCGAGGACCTCGTTCGGGAGCTGGCGGTCGAGTCCCGCCAGCCGCAGCCGGCGGTCGAAGCCCGGCGTCAGCTCCTGGATCGCGAGCAGGTCGGGTTCGTAGCGGTCGACCAGATCCACCAGCGCCTCCGCTTCGGCGGTGCCGTGGTGGATGTTGGCCGAGAGGACGGTGAAGGTCTCGCGGCCGGCGGCCTCGACGGTGCCGTCGCCGACCGCCCGCGGCAGCACCGCAATCGCCAGGCACAGCGTCGCCAGCCCGGCGACCGCGGCGGCGGCCCAGTTGCGCAGGGCGGTCGCGACGCCGGCGACGAGCAGGGCGGCGATCGCCGCGTAGGGCGTGAACGCCATCAGCGGTACCAGGGGGAAGCCCGCCTCGAGGCCGAAGACGCGCACCAGCGTCCACAGCACGACGGGCGCAACCGCGAACCAGATCCACCAATAGCGCGCCGCCCCCGTTGAGTGTCGCCTTTGTTCGGCTATGCCGTGCAAAAGCGACTCAGCCGTCGGGGTACGGCTGGATCGGGATGCCGTGATCGGTCTCGCGCATCCCGAGCTCGTAGGCGCCGCCACCGGGCAGGGTCAGCTGGCGCGGCGGCAGGCCGGGGCGCTCGATCGTCAACTCGAGGTCGGCGACCGAGCAGTTGACGGTGTTGTGCTCGGGCCCCTTCGGGTCGGCGTAGACCCAGCCGACGAAGTCCTTCTCCGGCGCCGAGATCCGGCCGCGGACGAGGATGTCCCTGCCGGGCAGGACGAAGCTGCAGACGGTGGGGTGCTCGTCGATCGCGGCGGAGCGGATCGCGCCGAGGCCGCCGAGCCGGTGCGGCTCGCCGTCGAGCATCAGCATCCCCGAGGGGATCCAGGGGCTGACCCGCGAGCCGAGGCGGACGCGGGCGGCGCCGGCGTCGAAGTAGGTGTCGGGCGCGTCGGCGAAACCGGTGCCCTCGAGCCAGACCCAGCGCTCGGCGTGCTCGGTCCCCCAGTTGTGGCCGATCATCCCCGGCCAGCCCGAGAGCTCGAACGGTTCGTCGTCGATCTCCAACCGCCCCTGGAAGCGGGCGTTCGGGTAGGGCGCCAGGAACTTCGTCTTTGGCAGCGGCGCCTTGTAGAGCCAGTCGGCCGGCAGGTACTTGCAGGGCTCGGCGTCGCCGCTGAAGGTGAACGACCAGGCGGCGCTGAGCGCCTCGGTGTCGACCGAGCCCTCGGCGCGACCGGGACCGATCTCGGCGTCGGCGACGCGGATCCAGGAGCCGGCGGGGGTGGAGAGCTGGGCCGCCGGGACCGTCACCTTCGTCGCCTGCGGCCCCTCCGCCTCGCGGTCGAAGAGGCAGAACCAGATCGAGGCGTTCGGCTCCGCCCCCGGCCGCTTGTGCACGGTGTGGCGGATCCAGACCCCTTTGCCCCCGTCGGGCTGGCAGGCCTTGATGTAGAAGCTCTCGTAGTGGCCGGCCTTGGCGGCGACCTCCGGAAACCGCGCCCGTTCCTCCATGCGGAAACCCTAAGGGGCGATGTCGCTTTATGTGCCTACAGGGGGCAAAAAAGCGACATGCCGCTCAGCCGCCGAAGTCGACCACCTGCAGGTTGAGCGGCAGTTGGTCGCGGTGGGCGCCGCGGAACTGGGGGGCGATCTGCGCCGCCTGTCCTTCGAACAGCCCGCCGAAGTTGGTCAGCTTGCCGGCCACCGAGAAGCGGCTGAACCGGTAGGGGACGCCGTTGGAGGCGAGCGGCTCGGGGCCATCCATCAGCTGGAAGTGGAGGTGAGGGGCGTTCGAGTTGCCGCTGCTGCCGAGCAGGCCGAGCGTCTGGCCGACGCTGACCCGCTGGCCGACGCGGACGCCGATGCTGCCCGGCTGCAGGTGGGCGTAGAGGGCGAAGCGACCCGGCCCCGCCTTGACCACCACGTGGTTGCCGGCGGCCCGCGCGGCGGTGGTCGGGGGCAGAGCACCGGGAGGCGTCTCCGGCAGGCCGTCGACGACGGTGACGACCTTGCCTGCAGTCGCCGAGAGCACCGGATCGCCGAAGAACGGGTAGCTCGAGAGCTGGTCCAGCGGCCCGGTGCCGAGCATCCCCGAGGGGGTGATTTGGATGAAGTCGATCGCGAACCGCTCGCCCTCGTGCAGGCCGCCGTCGACGGGGAGCAGGCCGGCGCGATGGGAGGTCAGTTCCGAGCAGCAGCCGTTGCCGACGATCCAGCCGGCGCCGCGCAGCGGCGGGGCGACAACGGTTGCCTTCTGGCGGAGGACGCTGGTGGGCACGGCGCCGTACCGCTTCGCCACGACCGCGCTCGGCGGCTGCAGCGAGATCGAGAGCCGGTGGGAGAGGCGCCGCGGCAGCTTGGCCCCGCGCGGGAGGCTGACGTCCATCATCACGTAGGCGGCCTCGCCCTTGTCGAGCTGGACCCCCGGCTGCTCGTCGCCGAAGGGGAACATCACCGCGGCCAGGTTCTTGCCGGCCAGCGACTGGACGGCTTTGCCACCAGCGAGCGCCTGGACGCCCTTCACGGTCACCTTCGCCGGAGGATTGAAGGAGCGGTTGATCAGCAGCAGCTCGTAGGCCAGGTGGGTGCGGCCGTCGCTTGCCTCGACCGGCTGCGGCGGGGCGATGACGCTCGCCGCCACGGGGGTGAAGCGCTCGGGCGGCGCGG
>JALYWY010000220.1 GCA_030852475.1 Actinomycetota bacterium
CGACGGCCGCATCGCCGCCTTCCTGCGCTCGATCGACGAGCCGGGCGCGCTGGCCGACACCTCCGGCCTCTCCCCCGACATCTCCAACGAGGACAAGCTGCGCCTGCTGGAGGCGATCGACGTCACCTCCCGCCTCGAGCTGGCGGTCGAGCTGCAGCGCGAGCGGCTGACCGAGCTGCAGGTGCGCGAGAGGATCCGCGACGACGTCGAGTCCGGCGCCCAGAAACAGCAGCGCGATTACTTCCTGCGCAAACAGATGGAGTCGATCCGCAAGGAGCTGGGCGAGGACGAGGCCGACCTGATCGCCGAGTACGAGCGCAAGATCGCCGAGGCGGAGATGCCGGAGGCGGTCGCCGAGCAGGCCGAGAAGGAGCTGCGGCGGCTCGAGCGCCAGGGCGAGCAGTCGCCGGAGAGCTCGATGATCCGCAGCTACCTCGACTGGCTCATCTCTGTTCCGTGGAGCGTGCGCTCCGAGGAGCGGCTCGACCCTGCCCACACCCGCGAGGTGCTCGACGCCGATCACGCCGGTTTGGAGGACGTGAAGAAACGGATCACCGAGTTCATCGCCGTGCGCAAGCTGCGCGAGGAGCGTGAGATCGAGGACGACTCCCGGGCCAACGGCGCGATCCTCACCCTGGTCGGCCCTCCCGGGACCGGCAAGACCTCGATCGGCGAGTCGATCGCCCGCGCCCTCGGACGCGAGTTCGTCCGCATCAGCCTCGGCGGCATCCGCGACGAGGCGGAGATCCGCGGCCACCGCCGCACCTACATCGGCGCGATGCCGGGACGGATCATCCGCGCCCTGCGCGACGCCAAGACCATGAACCCGGTGATCCTCCTCGACGAGGTCGACAAGGTCGGCGCCGACTGGCGCGGCGATCCGTCGGCGGCCCTGCTCGAGGTGCTCGACCCGGCCCAGAACGACACCTTCCGCGACCACTACCTCGACGTCGAGGTCGACCTCTCCGAGGTCGTCTTCATCGCCACCGCCAACCTGGCGGACACGATCCCGGCGCCGCTGCTGGACCGGATGGAGATCATCGCCTTCGACGGCTACACGACCGAGGAGAAGCTGGCGATCGCCAAGGGCTACCTGTTGCCGCGGCAGCTGAAGCGCAACGGGCTGAAGCCGGAGGAGGTCGAAGTCTCCGACGAGGTGCTGCGCGCGGTGATCTCCGAGTACACCCGCGAGGCGGGCGTGCGCCGGCTGGAGCGCGAGATCGGCAAGGTGATCCGCTCGGCGGCGACGAAGATCGCCGCCGGCGAGGCCGAGGGCAAGATCGCGATCGACGGCGAGGCGCTGCGCGAGGCGCTCGGTCGCCAGAAGTTCTTCCAGGAGTCGGTCGAGCGGACGGCGATCCCGGGCGTCTCCACCGGCCTGGCGGTGACCGGCAGCGGTGGCGACATCCTCTTCATCGAGGCGACGGCGATGGACGGCGACAAGGGTTTGGTCCTGACCGGCCAGCTCGGCGACGTGATGAAGGAGTCGGCGCGGATCGCCCTCTCCTACGTGCGGGCGCACCGCCAGGAGCTGGGGATCGACGCGGAGAAGTTCCAGCGCGAGTTCCACCTCCACGTCCCCGCCGGAGCGATCCCGAAGGACGGTCCCAGCGCCGGCACGGCGATGACCACGGCGCTGGTCAGCCTGCTGACCGGCAGGCCGGTGAAGCACACGGTCGGGATGACCGGGGAGGTCACCCTGCAGGGCCGGGTGCTGCCGATCGGCGGCCTCAAGCAGAAGGTGCTGGCGGCGCACGCCGCGGGCCTGACCGAGGTGATCCTGCCCGAGCGCAACCGCGGCGACCTCGACGAGGTCCCCGAGGAGGTGCGCGAGCAGATGACCTTCCACCCCGTGATGAGCATCGACGAGGTCCTGCAGCTGGCGCTGGAGCCGGCCGAGAAGGGCCACGAGGTGGCGGCGGCGTAGGAGGCGACATGTCCCCCCGCTGCCGCAACTGCTCGCCGGTCCCCCAGGAGCTCCGCGTCACCGCGGGGCTCCTCGAGCGCCGCTGGACGATGGCGACGATCTACGCCTGCTCCAGCGGCGCCGCCCGCTTCAACGAGTTCCGCCAGTCCCTCCCCGGCGTCTCCCCCACCACCCTCTCCGAGCGGCTCGAACAGCTGGAGGAAGCGGGGATCGTCGAGCGGCGCCTCGTCTCGGGCCGCCCACCCCACACCGAGTACACGCTGACTCCGCGGGGCGAACAGCTAGCCCAGGCTGTCGCCGGGCTGCTGCGGCACTGAGCTCTCCGCCGCCGGCGGCTCGCCCTTGATCTCCCGCAGGCGGAAGTAGAGGACCGCGGCGACCAGGGCCGGGATCGGGGCGGTGAAGGCGGAGGCGAGGGTGAAGAGGACGATTTCCAGCAGCGGCTCGTCGGAGATGCTGACCGCGATCGCGGAGAAGAGGATGGCGGCGGCGAAGGTGATGAGGAAGGCGACGATGACGGTCCAGAAGACCGGCCAGCCGTTGTCGCGGACCAGCTGCCGCGAGCGACCGAAGGCGTCGAAGACCTTGCGCCGCTCGACCACGATCACCGGCGCGATCACCGCCCAGATCGTCAGCAGGTAAAGGCCCGGCACGACGAGCAGGAAGAAGCCGCCGACGATCCCGAGGCCGGCCAGCAGCCCGGCGCCGAGCAGCGGCCCCACCACCGGCGCGACCGAGCGCATCAGCTCCCCGATCGAGTAGTCCCGGCGGCCGTCCCGGACGTCGTTGACGAGGTCCACGACCATCCCCTGGTAGAGGGTGGAGACGGCAAGGCTGAGGACGACGGCGAGGGAGCCCAGCAGGAGGTCGCCCGCGGCCACGGCTTCGACGATCGCCACCGCGAGGAACAGCCAGAAGGCGACCGGGATCAGCACCCCGGCCTGGTCGCGGTAGATCGCAAAGGACCGGTTGAGGACCTCTCCCACCTTGAGCTTGCGTTCCATCTGGTCCCCATTCGATCCCGGCTGCCGCGTACCTCCCTCAACGCCCGAACCCGACCCGGTACGCACCGGTCGACGGCTTGGTCGAGCAGGTCTAGATCTTCCGCTCCAGCTCATCGGCCAGCTGGGCCAGTTGAGTCAGCTGAACATCCAGCGCGGCGCTGATCTCGAGCACCTTCCCCCAGGTCGGGTTGCGGTGTCCGCTCTCGATGTGGCTGATGTAGGTCTCGTGCAGCCCCGCTCGCAGGGAGAGCTCTTCCTGAGTCAGCCCTCTTTCTTTGCGAATCGTCCTGATGGCCATTCCAAGGGCCATCAGTCCCTTTGGGTCGAGAGCGGCGCGAGGCACGCCGTGAACTATCTCTGATTTCCATAGAGGTAAGCTCAAGAGATCGAAGATGACTGAGAGTCGGTTGACCTAGAGTCAACCTCAACCTATGATTCCGCCAATGCAACTCCCCCCAAAGGAGCCATGGAGGCAGTCCTCCTCATCCAGGCGCTGATCATCCTCGCCCTGCTCACCAAGTTCGTTCTCTAGAACCAGGCCGGGGTACATTGCGGCTGATGCTCTACTTCAGCCATCCGGCCTGCCTCGAGCACGATCCTGGGATGGGGTTGCCGGGGCATCCGGAGCGGCCGGAGCGGTTGCGGGCGATCGAGGCTGCGCTGGACGAGCAAGGGTGGCTGGGATGGGAGCGCCGCGAGGCGCCGCGGGCCGGCGAGGAGGAGCTGATGCTGGTCCACCCGCGCGAGCACGTCGAGGGAATCCGCGATTTGTGCGCCTCCGGCGGGGGCGCGATCGACATCGACACCTACGCCGGCCCGGCCTCGTATGAGGCCGCGTTGCGGGCGGCCGGAGGCGCCTGCGAGATGACGCGGGCGCTGCTCGGCGGCGAGGCGCGGGTCGGGTTCAGCGCCGGCCGACCGCCGGGCCACCACGCCGAGCCGTCACGGGCGATGGGCTTCTGCCTCTTCGACAACGTCGCCGTCGCGGCGGCGCTGGCGATCGCCGAGCTCGGCCTCGAGCGGGTCTTCATCCTCGACTGGGACGTCCACCACGGCAACGGCACGGCCGAGATCTTCCGCCGGCGCGACGACGTCCTCTTCGCCAGCATCCACCAGGGCGGGATCTTCCCCGGCACCGGCGCCCGCGAGGACGCCGGGACCGGCCCCGGCGAGGGGTACACGATCAACCTCCCGGTCGCCGCCGGCAGCGAAGAGGACACCTGGCTCTCCCTGCTGGAGGAAGAGGTGCTGCCGGCCGCCGAGCGGTTCGGGCCCCAGCTGGTGCTGATCTCGGCCGGGTTCGACGCCCACCGCGAGGACCCCCTCGCCGAGTGCCGGCTCGAGGCCTCCTCCTTCGGCCGCATGGCGACGACGGTCCGCGCCGCGGCCGCCGCCTGGGACGCCCCGGTCGGCGCCGTGCTCGAGGGCGGCTATCACCTGGAGGCGCTGGCCGACTCGGTGGTGGCGACGATGTCCGCCCTCGCCGGGACTACTGACGCGGGGGTGCCTTCTTCAGCCGCAGGATGAGGGACCGGCTGTTCGCCTCTCCCCCGCTGGGCGCGAAAGTCACCGTCACCCGCAGTCGCAGCGCCCCCTGCCGCCGCAGCGCTCGCCGCTTCGCCGGCCTGGGAACGACGGGCAGGAGCACCTGGGCGGCGCTGCTGAGCCGGCGCCGCTGGGGCACCGCCCCGCGGAGGCTCAGCTCGCCGGGCCCTGGCGCCAAAACCACCAGCGTCGCCGTCCCCCGCTTGCGGTTGAGGAGGACGCGGGTGATCCGGAACGAGTTGCCGGCGACGGGGTTCCCGGCACCGCCGGAGCCGCCGGGCGCGGAGCCGCCGCCCGATCCGCCGGGCGGATCCTCGCCCGCCGGCGGCGGGGGTGGAGGTGGCGGCGGGGGCGGCTCAGGTTTCGGCATCGTCCCCACCTGGACCGCCTCGCCGCTGCCGGCGGCGCGCTTCCAGGTCATCGCCAGCGTCTCGTCATCGCCCCGGGCAACCGCGGGGTCGCCGGCGTTTCGGCCCGCGGCCGAGAGCGTCTGGACGGCGCCAAGGCCGCCGGCGACGCCGAGGTCACGCCGTTGCACCACCCAGCTGGTGCCGTCGAAGCGGCTCCAGAGGACCGTCGCGGTCCCGTCGGGAGCGACCGCGAGCTTGGGGTCGGCAGCGTCGCCGGAAGGCGAGAGGTCGATCGCCGCGCCGGTCGGCGCGCCCGCCGGGTCGAGCCGGCGCGCCTGGACGGCGGAGCCACTGCCCGCGACGCGGGTCCAGACGACCACGCCTGCCCCTTCCGAGTCGATCGCCAACTGCGGCTGGGCGGCGCCGGCGCCCGCGGCGGAGAGGTTCTGCGCCGGGCCCTGGGGAGCGCCCACCGCGTTCATCCGCTGCATCTGGACGATCCAGTCGGAGCCGTCGAAGCGGCTCCAGACCACGGTCGCCTCTCCCTCCGGGTCGACTTCGACCCGGGGCTGGATCGCGCTCTCCCCGCCGCTCGAGAGGTTCTCGGCCGCGGCCTCCGGCGTGCCGTCGCCTGCGATCCGCCGCTCCTGGACGATCGAGTCGGAGCCGTCGAAGCGGCTCCAGACCACGGTCGCGGTCCCGTCCTCTGCCACCGCGACCTGCGGTTCGACCGCGTTCTGTTTCGTCTCCGAGAGCGACTGCGCGGGATCTTCCGAGGTGCCGTCGGACTCGACCCGCTTCGCCTGCACCAGGTAGTGGGAGCCGTTGAAGCGCTGCCAGACCACGGTCGCGGTGCCGTCAGGGGCAACGTCGACCTGCGGCGCCTCCGCGTCCTGGCCGGCGCCCGAGAGGGTGCGGGTCGCTTCTTCGGGATCCCCGGCCGGGTCGAGCCGGCGCGCCTGCACCTGGAAGTCAGACCCGTTCGAGCGAACCCAGACCGCGGTTGCGGTCCCGTCCGGCGCCACCGCGACCTGGGGGGCGAGCGCGTCCTGGCCCGAGGCCGAGAGCTGCCGGAGCGTCCCCCGCGTCCCGTCGGGAGCGATGCGGCGGGCGAAGACGCGGAACTCGCCACCGCCGGCGCGGGAGCTCCAGACGACGGTCGCGGCGCCGTCGGGGGCAACCGCGACGTCAGGCCCGGCTGCCATCTCCGCCGCCGGAGAGACGTCGGCCGGATGGGCCGGGTCGGCGACCCCGGCGACCGGCGGCGGCACTTTCGTCAGCGGCGGCAGCGAGACAGGTCCGGGGACGAAGGCGCTGCTCTGGATCGCCTTGCGGAACTGCAGCCGGGCCGGCGGCGAGCTCTCGATCGGCCAGTCCGAGCGGAGGCCGTTTTTGGGGAAGTTCCAGTTGAACCAGAGGTAGGCCTTGATCTCCGGGTGATGCGGCAGATACGTCGTCAGCATTTCCCGGATCCAGTTCGCCTTGTTGCCGCCGTGCTCGGTGGAGGCGTTCTCGACGATCGCGACCGGCTTCGTCGGCGCCACCTCGCGCAGGGCATCCAGCGTCGGCGTCAGCGTCTGCTCGGGAGTGGTCCATTTGTCCGGCTGGACGGGGCTGCGGCCCCAGTTATAGGAGTCGAGGCCGACCCAGTCGACGAAGGCGTCGCCGGGGTAATAGGGGCTGGGGTCGGAGAGCGGGTCGGCCCAGACGCTGTTGACGGTCCAGGTGAAGGTCACGTTCGTCGCCCCCTCGCCGACGACCAGGCCGTGGAACCGCTGCCAGGCCGCTTTGAAGTCGGCGCTGCGGCCCCAGCCGTACCAGTTGCCGTTCATCTCCCACCAGAGCGAAAGGAAGAACGGCTGCCCCCAGGCTTTCGCCGCCTGAGCCCAGCTTTTGATCGC
Organism: Actinomycetota bacterium; assembly: GCA_030852475.1. Lineage (GTDB taxonomy): Bacteria > Actinomycetota > Thermoleophilia > Solirubrobacterales > 70-9 > VAYN01. The sequence goes on from JALYWY010000220.1 coordinate 6,728, forward strand.
CGCGTCCTGGGAGCCGTTGACGACGTCGGCGAGGGTCGCTCCCGGTTCCAGCCCCATCGTCACCATCGGGATCGCGCCGCGGGCGCGGGTCGCGTCCATCGATGCTTTGTCGAAGGTCACCCAGCGCTGGCCCTGGTTGAGGATCGCCACCTTCCGGCCGGCGTGGCGCTCGAAGAGGTTCCAGGCGGTCGTGTCCTCCGGCGCGTGGCTGTTCAGCTCGTGGCCGTAGGTCTCCCCGCTGATCGTCGCCCCGAAGTAGGTCGCGGCGGCGGCCGGGGCGGCGAGCGAGAGCAACCAGCCGACTGCGCAGGCGCAGACGGCGATCGCGCGCCTCAACCGTTCACCGCGTCGGCGCTTTTCTCGGCCCCGGCTCCTTTGCCTTTCTCGGCTCCGCCACCCGGGTTGGCCGGCGCCGGCGAGGTCGCCGGTTTACCGGGCGCTTCCGGTTTCGGCGGCGCCTGGGACTGCGGCGGCGGTTCCGGTTTCGCGGCGGGCGGACCGGGCGCCGAGCCGTTGCCGTTCGAGGGGGTGCCCGGCGACTGGCCTTTTTCGCTCGCCGGGGAGCTCGAAGGCGCGGGGGCCGCTTTCGGCGTGTCGACCGGCGCGTTGTCCCTGCCTCCAGAGCCTTTTTCGCCTCCGGCGCCTTTTTCCACCTCGGGGACCGAGTCGGAAGCCGGCGGGAGGTGCTCGGCGGCGGTTTCCTGTCCGTGAGCCGCCGCGTTCGGTTGCTCCCCCTCGCGCCCCTTGTCGTTCGCCTGCGCGGGCAACGGTCCCGGTCCCTGGGGCTTGGAGTCCGCCTGCGGCGCGCCGGGATGACGCTCGAGCCCGTGGGCCTTGGCTGCTGCCGGCGCCTGCTCGGCCCGGCCGGCGGGGGCAGACGCTTTCGCCGAGCCGCCGCCGTGCACTCCAGCCCCCCGCGCAGACCGCTTGCCGCGCGCTCCATCGCCACTGGAAGCGCCGCCGGCGGCACGACCCTGACCGACGGCGGAATCCGAATCCGGGGTCCCGCCTGGCGCCCCTGGGGTCGCCGGGCTGGACTTAGCCCCGCCCTCGCCCGGCAGGCCGAGGTGGATCACCCCGCTGCGATCGGCTGCGGTCACCCCGACCGTTGCCA
>JALYWY010000221.1 GCA_030852475.1 Actinomycetota bacterium
GGCGAGTGCCACGTCCACGCCGGGATCAAGCCGCTGGACATCGTCCGCACCCGCGAGGAGCACCCGAACGCCGAATTCCTCATCCACCCCGAGTGCGGCTGCTCGACCCAGGCGATGGAGTACGTCGCCGCCGGCGACATCGACGCCGAGGGCGTCCACATGCTCTCCACCTCGGGGATGCAGAAGCACGTCGAAGCGCACCCCGACGGCGAGTTCATCGTCGCCACCGAGAACGGGATGCTCTACCCGCTGCAGCAGGCCGCGCCGCAGGCGAACCTGATCGAAGCCAACCGGATGGCCACCTGCAAATACATGAAGATGATCACGCTGCCGAAGCTGCGCGACTCGCTGCGCGACCTGAAGTTCGAGGTCAGCGTCTCGCCGGAGATCGCCGAGCGGGCGCGGATCCCGATCGAGCGCATGGTCGCGATCGGCTAGCGACGCCCAGCGGGCGCAAGATCCCCTGCGTGGGCGCGTTCTTGCAGGGTCGAGAGGTCGGAGGAGCCACTCTGTATTCGCAGAAGGCACCTGACCCATGGCTATTCGCAAGAAGAAAGATCGCGGTTCTGAGGAGCCGCGGCGCCCCCGCGGGCGTCGCGCGCCGATCATCGAGCTGAACGACGTCACCAAGGTCTACCCCGGTGGCCATATGGCCCTGGACCGGGTCAACCTCTCGATCGGGCGGGGTGAGTTCGTCTTCCTCGTCGGCCCGACCGGGTGCGGCAAGTCGACGCTGATCAAGATGCTGATCCGCGAGCTCGCCGCCACCGAAGGCTCGGTCAAGATCGCCGGCCGCGACATCGGCCAGCTGCCGGAGAAGAAGATCCCGCAGCTGCGCCGCAACATCGGCACCGTCTTCCAGGACTTCAAGCTCCTGCCCGACCGCACCGTCTACGACAACGTCGCCTACGCCTTGCAGGTGATCGGCGCCAGCCGCGCCGAAATCCGCGAGCAGGTGCCGCAGACGCTGCGCCTGGTCGGGCTCTCGACCAAGCTCCACAACTACCCCGACCAGCTCTCCGGCGGCGAGCAGCAGCGCGTCTCCGTCGCCCGCGCCTTCGTCAACCACCCGCCGCTGCTGCTGGCCGACGAGCCGAGCGGAAACCTCGACCCGGTCACCTCGATCGGGATCATGCAGCTGCTCTACCGGATCAACAAGGCCGGCACGACCGTCGTCGTCGTCACCCACGACCGCGAGATGGTCGACAACATGCGCCGGCGCGTGATCGAGCTCTACGAAGGCCGCGTCGTCCGCGACGAGGTCTCCGGCGGCTACACCGAGGAGTCGACGACCGAATTCGGCCTGCGGATGCGGGCCGAGATGGGCGTCGGCGCCGAGGGCGAGCCCCGCACCAACGGCCACTCCGACCACGACTCGGTGAGCTGAAGATGGGTCGCATCGTCTTCTTCTTCCAGGAGGCCCTGCGCGCGCTGAAGCGCAACGGCGCGCCGAGCCTGGCGGCGATCGTGACCACGGTCGTCACCGTCGTCCTGCTCGGGATGCTGATCCCGATCTTCCAGACCGCCCAGGGCAAGAGCGAGGAAGTCCGCGACCAGCTCAACGTCCAGTACGCGCTCTACGACGACGCGACCAAAGCCGAAATCGCCGACCTGCGGGGACAGCTGGAAGGGATCTCGCACGTCGACGAGGTCACCTACATCAGCAAGGCCGATGCGCTGGCGACGCTGAAAGAGGACCTCAAAGACGACACGATCGTCGAACAGCTGCACACCAACCCGCTGCCCGCCAGCTTCGAAGTCAAAGCCGACGACGCCGCCAACCTGCCGGCGATCCGCGAGGCGGTCTACCCGAACGGACCCCAGGGCAAAGCGATCTCGCCGATCATCAGCAACGAATTCGACCGCACCCAGTCCTCGGAGAAGATCGAGCAGGTGACGAGCGCGCTGAAGATCGTGCTGACGGTGATCACCGCGCTGCTGGTCCTCGCCTCGCTGATGCTGATCGGCAACACGATCCGCCTTTCGATCTACACCCGCCGTCGCGAGGTCGAGGTGATGCGGCTGGTCGGCGCCACCCGCTGGTTCATCCGCTGGCCGTTCATGATCGAGGGCGTGGTCGTCGGCTTCATCGGCGGCCTGCTCGCAATACTGATCCTGTGGCTCGGCAAGATCACCATCGTCGACCCCCTCAGCGACTCGATCGGCGTCCTCGCGGCGCAGAACAACTCGACCCTGGCCTTCCCGGCCCTGGTCGGCATCCTCTTCGCCGCCGCGATCCTCGTCTCGACGATCGGCTCGGGCGTGACGCTGCGTCGCTTCCTCAAGGTCTGAGGCCGGCGTGAGAGCACGCGGGGCCGTGGCCTTCGCCGTGGCGCTGGTGGCCATGCTGGCCGCCGGGCTCTGGCTGGGGGGCCATCCGCGGGTGCTGCCGGACCCGGTGCGCGACGTCTTCGTCGCCGAACCGACGGGGCTGGTGGCCGAAGCGTCGGAAGCGGTCGAGGACTACTACTTCCGGCCGGTGGGAGAGGAGGAGCTCGGCAACGCCTCGCTGCAGGGGATGGTGCGGGAGCTGCGCCGGCGCCACGACGACCGCTTCACCGAATACTTCTCACCGGAAAGCATCGAAGGCTTCAACCAGCAGATCGAAGGCCGGTTCTCCGGGATCGGCCTCTCGGTGGTCGAGGTGAAAAGGGGGCTGGGAGTGGCGCAGGTCTTCCCGCGCTCACCCGCGGACGAGGCCGGGATCAAGGCCGGCGACACGGTTGTCTCGGTCGAAGGCGAATCGATCGCCGGTCAGAGCAGCAGCGAGGCGACCAAGAGGATCAAGGGTCCGGAAGGGACCGAGGTGACGATCGGGGTCCGCGACGGGAAGACGAAGAAAGTGCGCGAGCTGACCCTGACCCGGGCTGAGGTGACGCTGCCGAACGTCAGCAGCAGGGTCGAGAAGGTCGACGGCCGCACGCTCGGCTACGTTCGCCTGCTCAGCTTCAGCGAAGGCGCCCATGCGCTGCTCGGGCGGGCGGTGGAAAAGGTCGAGAAGAAAGGGGCGGAGGGGATCGTCCTCGACCTGCGCCACAACCCCGGCGGCCTGCTGGGGGAGGCGGTGCGCTCCGCCAGCCTTTTCCTGCCCGAGGGAGAGGTGGTGGTGACGACCCGGTCTCGCAGCCAGGGAGAGAGCGTCCACGAGACCGGCGACGGGCGGATCTCTTCGCTGCCGATCGTCGTCCTGATCGGCCGCGGCACCGCCTCGGCGGCGGAGATCCTCACCGCGGCGCTGGCCGACAACGGCGGCGCCAAGGTCGTCGGCACCCGCTCCTTCGGCAAGGGGGTCTTCCAGGAGGAGCAGCCGCTCGCCAACGGCGGCGCGCTGAAGCTGACGGTGGGTGAGTACTTCACCCCGGAGGGGGTCAACCTCGCCGAGAGCCGCGGGATCCACCCCGACGTGAAAGCAAAAGACGACGCCGCGACGCCCGCCGACGAGGTCGAGGAGAGGGGCTTCGAGGTGCTCGCCGGCCAGGTCGGCCCCTGATGCCCGGCCGCGGCAGGGGGCGCCGGGAGCGCAACCAACGCGAGGCCCCGCGGCGGCGCGCTCGCAGCGGCGGCGAGGCGCGGAAGGAGCGGCGCAAGCGCGAACGCGAGGAGGAGCGGCGCTCGGCGCGGGAGACGGTCGAAGAGATGCTGCGCGAGGAGCTCGGCACCCGCGGCTTCCGGCCGACGATCGAGGGCGAAGCGCGAGAAGCGGCGAAGTGGGCGGAGCGCGAAAGCGGCCCCCGGCGCGACCTGACGGCGCTCGCGACCTTCACCGTCGACCCGGCCACCGCGCGCGACTTCGACGACGCCGTCTCCGCCCAGCGCGAGGGGGACGGCGCCCGCGTCTGGATCCACATCGCCGACGTCGCCGCTCACGTCAAGCCGGGGTCGCTGCTCGACGAAGAGGCGCGGCGGCGCGGCAACAGCACCTACGTGCCCGGCGCGGTCGAGCCGATGCTGCCGCACGCGCTGAGCAGCGAAGCCTGCAGCCTGGTGCCCGGGGTCGAGCGATTGGCGGTGACGACGGAGATCGAGCTCGGGTCGGGGATGGAGCCGCGCCGGGCGCGCTTCTACCGCAGCCGCATCCGCTCCGACGCCCGCCTCAGCTACGACCAGCTGGACGAGATCTTCGCCGGGCGTGTGCGGCCGCCGGCCGAGGTGGCCGAACCGCTGGCCGCCGCGCGGGAGGTCGCTGCCGGGCTGGGGGAGCGCCGTGCCGCCGCCAGCCTCGACGTCGAGTCCTTCGAGCCGGAGTTCGAGTTCGACGCCGAAGGCAACGTGCTCAGCGCCCACGGGGTCGAGCAGACCGAGGCGCACCGGCTGATCGAGCGGCTGATGATCCTCAACAACGAGCAGGTCGCCCAGCTGCTCGAGCGCGAGCGGGCGCCGGCGATCTACCGCGTCCACGCGCAGCCGGACGCGGCGCGGATCGAGCGCCTGCTGGAGCAGCTGGCCGCGCTGGGGGTGCCGACGCCGCCGCTGGGGCAGGGCCTGGCGCCGCGGGAGGCGGGTCGGGTCGCCGCCGAAGCGAGCCGGCTGGCGCGACAGGAGGCCGCGCGACGCGGGCACGGGCAGGGGGCGTATACCTCGCTGGTGCTGCGATCCCTCAAGCAGGCCTACTACAGCGAGCGGAATATCGGCCACGCCGGTCTCGGCAGCCCCGCCTACTGCCACTTCACCTCGCCGATCCGTCGTTACCCGGACCTGGTCTGCCACCGGGCGCTGCTGGCGCTGCTGGGGGAGGGGGAGGAGGCGCCGACGCCGGCGCAGTGCCGCGACGCCGCCGCCGACAGCTCAGCGCGCGAGCGCGAGTCGGCCCAGGTCGAGCGCGCCGCCGACGACGTCTGCGCCGCCTTCCTGCTCGAACGCGAGCTGGGGGAGCGCGGGCTCGACGCGGTCTTCGAGGGCGAGGTCTCCGGCGTGATCCGCTCCGCCGCCTTCGTCTCCTTTCGCGGCGAGCTCGGTGACGTCTACGAGGGGATGCTGCCGGCGCGGGCGCTGCAGGGGGAGTATTTCCAGCTCGACCGGGCCGAGGTGGCGCTGGTCGGCCGCGGCTCCGGCACCAGGGTCAGCCTCGGCGATCCGATATCTGTCCGTGTGGCCGGAGTCGATCCCCCGCGCGGGCGGGCCGAGCTGGTGCCGGCCGAGGAGCCCGAATGAGCAAGAAGAGCAAGAAGAAACGCGAGCCCGCCTCAGGCGACGTCGTCACCAATCGACGCGCCCGCCACAAGTTCGAGTGGGTCGAGAAGATGGAGGCCGGGATCGTCCTGCGCGGCTCCGAGGTGAAGGCGCTGCGCGGTGGCAAAGCCCAGATGACCGATGCCTACGCGGTCGTCAACGAGGGCGAGGTTTGGCTCCGCAAGCTGCATATCCCGCCTTATGAGTACTCGACGGTCGACGCCCACGAACCGGAGCGGCCGCGCAAGTTGCTGCTGCACAAGGAGGAGATCGAGCGCTTGATCGGGAAAACCGCGCAGAAAGGTTTGACCCTGATCCCAACCAGGATCTATTTCAAAGGGCCGCGCGCGAAGGTGGAGCTGGCTTTGGCGCGAAACAAGGAGGGTCGCGACCGGCGGCGTGAGATCGCCGACCGCGACGTTCGCAGAGAGGTCGAGCGCGAGTTCAAGGGAAGGATGCGTTGAAGTTGAAAAGCCC
>JALYWY010000224.1 GCA_030852475.1 Actinomycetota bacterium
TCCTCGATCTACGCGCTCAACAAGTACGACCAGGAGCGGATGTGCCTGCTCTTCGGCTCCTCCTATGACGTCCCGACCACGGCGCTGCGCTTCTTCAACGTCTACGGCCCCGACCAGGCGCTCTCCAACCCCTACACCGGGGTGCTGGCGATCTTCGGCGGCCGCCTGCTGAATGGCCGCCCCCCGTTGATCTTCGAGGACGGCGAGCAACGGCGGGACTTCGTCAGCGTCCACGACGTCGCCCGCGCCTGCGCGCTGGCGCTGGAGCGGGACGAGGCGGCCGGCCGCGCGGTCAACGTCGGCAGCGGCGAGAGCGTCACCGTGCGGGAGATCGCCGCGCGCCTGGCGCGGGTCACCGGCCGGGGGGGCACCGAGGCGGAGGTAACCGACAAGTACCGGGTCGGCGACATCCGCCACTGCTTCGCAGACATAACCCTTGCCCGGGAAGTTCTCGGGTACGAACCGCAAATCGCACTGGACGACGGGATGGCCGAGCTGGCCGAGTGGCTGGACGGGCAGACCGCCGAGGACAGGGTGGAATCCGCGCACGGAGAGCTGGCCGCGCGGGGGCTCACCCTGTGAGCCGGGCGCTGGTAACCGGCGGCGCCGGCTTCATCGGCACCAACCTCGCCGATCGCCTGCTCGGCGAGGGCCACAGGGTGCGGATCGTCGACAACCTGGCGCGGCCGGGGGTCGAGCGCAACCTCGCCTGGCTGCAGCACCGCCACGGCGATGGCCTCGAGGTGATGGTCGGCGACCTCTGCGAGATGAGCGTCGCGACGGGGGCGATCCAAGAGGTGGACACCGTCTTCCACCTGGCGGCGCAGGTGGCGGTGACGACCAGCCTCGAGGACCCGGTGCTCGACTTCGACGTCAATCTGATCGGCACCGTCAACCTGCTCGAGGCGGCGCGGGTGCGGGCGCGACCACCCGCCTTCCTCTTCACCTCGACCAACAAGGTCTACGGCGGGCTCGAGGACGTCGAGCTCCACGACAACGACGGCCGCTACGAGCCGGTCTCCCACTCGGTTCGCCGCAGCGGCATCTCCGAGGCGCGCCCGCTCGACTTCTGCACGCCGTACGGGTGCTCGAAGGGAGCGGCCGACCAGTACGTCCTCGACTACGCGAAGAGCTACGGCCTGCGCACCGTCGTCTTCCGGATGAGCTGCGTCTACGGTCCGCACCAGCGCGGCAGCGAGGACCAGGGCTGGGTCGCCCACTTCGCGATCAGGGCGCTCGAGGGGGAGTCGATCACCCTCTATGGCGACGGCCACCAGGTGCGGGACGTCCTCTACGTCGACGACCTGGTCGAGGCCTTCCTGGTGGCACGGGACGGCGTCGACCTGCTCAGCGGCCACGCCTACAACATCGGCGGCGGGCCGGCGAACGCGGTCAGCCTCCTGGAGGTGATCGAGCGGATCGGCGAGCTGGCGGGCGAGGTGCCGGCGATCGACTACGGCCCTTGGCGCCAGGGGGACCAGCGCTACTACGTCACCGACACCAGGCGGTTCGGAGAGGACACCGGCTGGCAGCCGCGAGTGGAAGCCGAGGAGGGAATCGAGCGGCTCTACGAGTGGCTGCAGGCGGAGCGGAGGGTCGAGAGCCGGACGCGGGCAGAGCCGAGCGCGGTCTGATGCCGCGCGCGGCCGTCATCCGCGACCGCGGCTCCGTCGAGCTGGTCGAGGTCCCGGTGCCGGAGCCCGGCGAGGGCGAGGTGCGCCTGCGACTCGAGGGCTCGGGAGTCTGCGGCTCCGACCTGCCCGTCTGGGCAGGGCGGCCGTGGTTCGAGTACCCGCAGCCGCCGGGGGCGCCGGGCCACGAGGGCTGGGGCGTCGTCGATGCCGTGGGGCCGGGGGTCGCGGGGCTAGACGAGGGAGACCGGGTCGCCGGCCTCACCTACCGCGCCTACGCCGACTACGACGTCGCCCGCGCCGCCGACCTGGTGCCGCTGCCGGAGGGAGCTGGACCGTTCCCCGGCGAGGCGCTCGGCTGCGCAGTCAACGTGGTCAAGCGCAGCGGCATCCGCGCCGGGGACACCGTGGCGGTGGTGGGCGCCGGCTTCCTCGGCTGCGTGATCGTCCAGCTCGCCGCCGCGGCGGGAGCGCGGGTGCTGGCGGTCTCGCGGCGGCGCTCGGCGCTGGAGACGGCACGCGCGATGGGCGCCGCGGAGACCATCGCCCTGGAGGAGCCGGTGGCCGAGCGGGTCGAGGAGCTGACGGGCGGCGAGCTCTGCAACATGGCGATCGAGGCGGCTGGCGTGCAGGCCACGCTCGACGCCGCCGGGCCGTTGACCCGCACCCGCGGCCGGCTGGTGATCGCCGGCTTCCACCAGGACGGCCCTCGCCAGGTCGACATGCAGCTCTGGAACTGGCGCGGGCTCGACGTCGTCAACGCCCACGAGCGCGACCCGCGGGTCTACGTCGAAGGGATCCGCGAGGCCGCCGCCGCGGTGGAGAAGGGCCGTCTCGACCCCTCGCCGCTCTACACCCACCGCTTCGGGCTCGACCAGGTAGACGCCGCCCTCGATACCGCGGTCGAGCGCCCCGACGGCTTCATCAAGGCGCTGGTGCTGGCGTGACCGTCGCCACCCTCCCCCGCCTCGGCTTCCTCGGCGTCGGCTGGATCGGGCGCCACCGGATGGAGGCGCTCGCCCGCGAGGGGCAGGCGCAGGTGGCGGCGGTCGCCGACCCGCAGGCCGAGGCGCTGGAGGCGGCCGGCGAGGTGGCGCCGCAGGCCGGGCGGGCGGCGTCGCTGGAGGAGCTGCTGGAGCACGAGCTCGACGGCATCGTGATCGCCACCCCCAGCGCCCTGCACGCCGACCAGGCGGTGGCGGCGCTGGAGCGCGGGCTGGCGGTCTTCTGCCAGAAGCCGCTCGGCCGCGACGCCGAGGAGACCCGGCGGGCCCTGCGCGCGGCGCGGGAGGCGGACCGGCTGCTCGCGGTCGACCTCTCCTACCGCCACGTCGAGGCGCTGCGGGCGGCGCGGACGCTCGCCGCCGGAGGGGAGATCGGGCAGGTGCACTCGCTCGACCTTGTCTTCCACAACGCCTACGGCCCCGACAAGCCCTGGTTCACGCGGGCGGAGCTCGCCGGGGGCGGCTGCCTGATCGACCTCGGCACCCACCTCGTCGACATCGCCCTCTGGCTCACGGGAGCGACCGAGTGGGAGGTCGAGACGGCGCGGACCCTCTCGTTGCGGGGGTACGAGGTGGAGGACCAGGCGAGCGCCGAGCTGACGCTTCCGGGCGACGTGCGGGCGCGGCTGGCCTGCTCCTGGTTCCAGCCCGCCGGCGGCGAGTGCGCCTTCGAGTGCACCGCATGGGGAACCGAGGGCGCCGTCTCGGTCCGCAACGTCGGCGGCTCCTTCTACGACTTCCGCGCCGAGCTCTGGCGCGGCACCAGCGCCGAGACGCTGGTCGAGCCGCCCGACGCCTGGGGCGGGCGGGCGATCGGCGCCTGGGCGCAGCGGCTCGCGAGCGACAACCGCTACGACCCGGCCGCGGGCGAGCTCGAGCTGCTGGCGCACGTGATCGACGACGTCTACGCGGAGGCGGGGCGGTGAAGGTCCTGATCAGCACCGACACCGTCGGCGGCGTCCTCACCTACACCGCCGAGCTGGCGGCGGCGCTCGAAGCGGCGGGAGACGATGTCGTCGTCGCGACGATGGGGCCGCGGCCGCGCCGCGAGCAGCGGGAAGCGCTGCCGGCGCGGGTGCACGAAAGCGACTACCGGCTGGAGTGGATGGAGGACCCCTGGGACGAAGTCGCAGAGGCGGGCGAGTGGCTCCTGTCGCTCGCCGAGGAGGAGCGCCCCGACGTCGTCCACCTCTGCTCCTACGCCCACGGCGCGCTGCCCTTCCCGGCGCCGAAGGTGCTCGTCGCCCACTCCTGCGTCCTCTCCTGGTGGCGGGCCGTCCACGGCGCCGAGGCCCCGGCGGAGTGGGACCGCTACCGCGAGGAGATGGCCGCCGGCCTCGCCGCCGCCGACGCGATCGTCGCCCCGACGCAGGCGATGCTGAACGAGCTCGAACGCGACCACGCCCTCCGCCGCCACGCCGCGTCGGTCATCCACAACGGCTCGACGATGCCGACGGGCCTAAAACCTCCACATATAGGTGGAAATCGGCCCGTCGGCGGAGAGAAGCGCGAGCTGGTCCTGGGGTCGGGGCGGTTTTGGGATCCGGCGAAGAACCTGGCGGCGCTGGACGCCGCCGCGGAGGGGCTGGCGTGGCCGGTGGTGGTCGCCGGCGACCTCGGGCCGGCGGGTGGGACGCGGCACGCCGAGAGCACCGGCGTCCTCTCCCCCGCCGCCCTCGCCGAGCTCCGCCGCTCCGCCCCGATCTACGCGGCGCCGGCCCTCTACGAGCCATTCGGGCTGGGAATCCTCGAGGCCGCGCGCGACGGCTGCGCGCTGGTGCTGGGAGACATCCCCTCGCTGCGCGAGCTCTGGAACGGCGCCGCGGTCTTCGTCGACCCGCGTAGCGAGCGGGGCCTGCACGAGGCGCTCGAGACCCTGATCGCCGAGGAGGCGCTGCGGGCCGACCTGGCCGAGCGCGCCAAGCGCCGCGCCGCCGCCTACTCGATCCAGCACACCGCCCGGGCCTACCGCCACCTCTACGAGGGGCTGGTCCGAACGAGCAAGGAGGTCCTCCAGCCGTGAAGGTCGTCGTCTTCTCCCACTCCCTGGTCTCCGACTGGAACCACGGCAACGCCCACTTCCTCCGCGGCGTCGTCACCGAGCTGCAGGAACGCGACCACGAGGTCACGGTCTTCGAACCGGCCGATGGCTGGAGCCGCGCCAACCTCCTGCGCGAGCACGGCGAGCAGCCGCTGCGGGACTTCGAAGCCGCCTTCCCCCACCTCTCCAGCTGCGAGTACGAAGCGGGGAAGATCGACCTCGACGTAGAGCTCGACGACGCCGACCTCGTCCTCGTCCACGAGTGGAACCAGCCGGAGCTGGTGAAGCGGATCGGCGAGCACCGCGCCCGCCACGGCGGCTACCGCCTCCTCTTCCACGACACCCACCACCGCGCCTGCACCGCCCCGGAGGAGATGGAGCGCTTCGACCTCTCCGGCTACGACGGCGTCCTCGCCTACGGCGAGGTGATCCGGCAGATCTACCTCGAGCGCGGCTGGGCGGAGCGGGCCTGGACCTGGCACGAGGCCGCCGACACCCGCGTCTTCTGCCCCCGGCCGGTGTTCGCACCCGAGGCGGACCTGGTCTGGGTCGGCAACTGGGGCGACGGCGAGCGCAGCGGGGAGCTGCGCGAGTTCCTCCTGGGCCCGGCCCGGCGGCTGCGCCTGCGGGGGTCGATCCACGGCGTCCGCTACCCGTGGATGGCGCGGCTGCGGACCCGCCTTGCCGGCCTCGGCTACCACGGCTGGATCGCCAACCACCGCGTCCCCGCGCTCTTCGCCCGCCACCGGCTGACGGTCCACGTCCCCCGCCGCCCCTACGTCGAGGCGCTGCCGGGGATCCCGACGATCCGGCCCTTCGAGGCGATGGCCTGCGGGATCCCGCTGATCTGCTCGCCCTGGGACGACGCCGAGGGTCTGTTCCAGGCCGGGGAGGACTACCTCGTCGCCCGCGACGGCGCCGAGATGCGCGAGGCGATGCAGGCGATCCTCGAGTTCCCCGAGCTGGCCGAGAAGCTGCGCGAGAGCGGCCTGGAGACGATCCGCGCCCGCCACACCTGCGCCCACCGCGTCGACGAGCTGCTGGCGATCGAGGCCGAGCTGCGCGGCGCCCCGGCCCTGGAGGTGACGGGGTGAAGATCGCCTTCTTCGGCTCCAGCCTCGTCTCCGCCTACTGGAACGGCGCCTGCACCTACTACCGCGGGATCGTGCGGGCGCTCGACGCGCGCGGCCACCGCGTCGCCTTCTACGAACCCGACGCCTTCGAACGCCAGGCGCACCGCGACATCGCCGACCCCGAGTGGGCGGAGGTGGTGGTCTACGACCCCGGCGAGGAGCGGACGGTGCGCGACCTCGTCGCCGGCGCCACCGAGGCCGACGTGGTCGTCAAGGCAAGTGGGGTCGGGGTCCACGACGCGCTGCTGGAGGAGGCGGTCGCCGAGCTCGAGGGGCCGGAGGCGCGGATCTTCTGGGACGTCGACGCGCCGGCGACCCTCGCCTCGATCGAAGCCGATCCGGAGAACCCGCTGCGGGAGCTGATCGGCCGCTACGACATGGTCCTCACCTACGGCGGCGGCCAGCCGGTGATCGACCGCTACGCCGCCCTCGGCGCCCGCGCCTGCGTCCCCGTCTACAACGCGCTCGACCCGGATACCCACCACCCGGCGCCGCCGCAGGCGGAGCTCGGCTGCGACCTCGTCTTCCTCGGCAACCGCCTGCCCGACCGCGAGGCGCGGGTCGAGGAGTTCTTCTTCCGGGCGGTGGAAGCGCTGCCGGAGCGCTCGTTCCTGCTCGGCGGCAACGGCTGGGAGGATCGCGCCGCGGGCCTGCCGAACGTGCGCTACCTCGGCCACGTCCCCCCCGGCGACCACAACGCGCTCAACCGCAGCGCTCTCGCCGTCCTCAACGTCAGCCGCGAGAGCATGGCCGCGAACGGCTGGTCGCCGGCGACGCGCGTCTTCGAGGCCGCCGGGGCAGGCGCCTGCCTGATCACGGACGCCTGGGAGGGCATCGAGGAGTTCCTCGCGCCGGGCGAGGAGGCGCTGGTCGCCCGCGACGGCGCCGGGGTCGCCGAGCTGCTGGCGGAGCTCCACCCCGATCGCGCCCGGGAGATCGGCGCGGCCGCCCGCGAGCGGGTGCTCGCCGAGCACACCTACGACCGCCGCGCCGAGGAGGTCGAGACGATCCTCGCGGGGGTGCCGGCGCGGTGAAGGTCGTCTTCCTCGGCCTCTCGATCACCTCCTCCTGGGGCAACGGCCACGCGACCAACTACCGGGCCCTGGTACGCGAGCTGACCGCGCGCGGCCACGATGTCCTCTTCCTGGAGCGGGACGTCCCCTGGTACGCGGCCGAGCGCGACCTGCCCGAGCCGCCCTGGGGACGGACCTCGCTCTACGGCTCGCCAGAGGAGCTGAACGAGCGGCACCGCGAAGACGTCGCCGGCTCCGATCTCGTCGTTGTCGGCTCCTACGTCCCCGAAGGGGTCGCCGTCGCCGAGTGGGCCCTGGAGAACGCCGGCGGCGCCACCGCCTTCTACGACATCGACACGCCGGTGACGCTCGGCAAGCTGCGCCGCGGCGACGCCGAGTACCTCTCCCCCGGCCTCGTCGGGCGCTTCGACCTCTACCTCTCCTTCACCGGCGGCCCCACGCTGGGGGTACTGGAGGAGGAGTTCGGCGCCCGCCGCGCGCTCGCCTTCCACTGCCTCGTCGACCCCGAGGCCTACCGGCCGATCGAGGCCGAGACGCGCTGGGACCTCGGTTACCTCGGCACCTACAGCGACGACCGCCAGCCGGTCCTCGAACGGTTGCTGGTCGAGCCGGCCCGGCGGCGCCCCCGGGCGGCCTTCGCCGTCGCGGGGCCGAAGTACCCGGAGGAGGCCGTGTGGCCGGGGAACGTGGAGCGGATCGAGCACGTCCCCCCCGGCGACCACCCCTCCTTCTACGCCGCCCAGCGCTTCACCCTCAACGTCACCCGCGCGGAGATGCGCGAGGCCGGCTGGTCTCCCAGCGTGCGGCTGTTCGAGGCGGCGGCCTGCGGGGTGCCGGTGATCTCCGACCGCTGGGACGGCCTCGAGGAGATCTTCACTCCCGGCGAGGAGATCCTGATCGCCGACTCCCACGACGACGTCCTCCACTTCCTCGGCGCGATCGGAGAACGCGAGCGCCGCGAGATCGCCGGCCGCGCCCGCCGACGGGTCCTCGCCGAGCACACCGCCGAGCGCCGCTGCGAGCAGCTCGAGGAGGAGGTGGCGGGGGTGATGACGCGATGACGCTCGAGGTCCCCGGCGCGATCGCCGAGCTCGGCCCCTGGTTCCACAACCTGCACCTGCCCGACGGCAGGGAAACGGCGCCCGATCACCCGCTCGGCGACTTTCCGGCCTTCAAGTGGCGCCAGATCGAGGACCGCCTCCCCATGGACCTCTCCGGTGCCCGCGCCCTCGACATCGGCTGCAACGCCGGCTACTACGCCTTCCAGCTCGCCGCCCGCGGCGCCGAGGTGCTGGCGCTCGACCTCGACCAGCACTACCTGCAGCAGGGTCGCTGGGCTGCGCGGCTTCTCGACCCCGAGGGCCGGATCGAGTTCCGCCAGGGATCCGTCTACGACCTCGTCGACGTCGAGGGGACCTTCGAGGTGGTCCTCTTCATGGGCGTCCTCTACCACCTGCGCCATCCGCTGCTGGCGCTCGACGTCGTCGCCGAGCGGGTCGGCGGCAGGCTCGTCCTGCAGACGCTGACGACGCCGGGCGAGGAGTCGCCCGGGACGCCCGAAGACGTCGCGATCGGCGAGCGCGAGCGCCTGCAGGAGTCGGGCTGGCCCCGCGCCGCCTTCATCGAGAACCGGCTCGCCGGCGACCCGACCAACTGGTGGGCGCCCGACGCCGCCTGCGTCGAGGCGATGGCCCGCTCGGCCGGCCTGCGAATCGCCGAACGCCCCGGCCACGAGATCTGGGTCTGCGAACGCGACGAGGCGAACGACCATGCACGCGAGCTGCGGACGATGGAGCTGCGCGCCGCGACCGGGCGCTAAGGCGCGAGCCAGCGGAAGTAGACGCCGTAGCGCAAGGACCCGGAGCGGTTGATGCCGCCTGAGTGGGGGAGGTCCGGGGTCATCATGATCGCGTCGCCGGGGTCCGCCTCCACCGGCGCCGGGCCATCCGCCGTTTGCACGAGCAGGCCGCCGTTGTCGCCTCGCCAGGAGCTCAGGGGAACGCCGACGATCCGCAGGTAGGTGCGCCCTTCCGCCCAGGCCGGCTCCTGGTCGAGGTGGAAGGTGATCTCCGGCTCGGGCCCGGTGTGCGGAAACTGGAGGAGGATCTGGGGCTCGCAGATCCGTCCCACCCGCCACTCCTCTGGCAGCGATTCCGCCAAGGCGAAGATCTCCTCCCGTTCCCTCAGGTGCGGGAACCAGTGGGTCGCCCACAGCCACTCGCCCAGCTCCTCGGCCGAGGCGCCCCGCTGCAGCAGGTCCAGATGCAGCAACCGCAAGACGTCGTCGATCTTCTCCTGCGGGACCACGCCTCGTGCGACCTCGTAGGAACCTTGTACGAGCGGAGATGGCACGGAGCGCATCCTTTCAAGCGCGGCGGCAGCGCACCGACCCGGGTTTGGAGATTGGAACGGGTGAGATACTCGCTCCGTGAGGGTCCACGGGTGCATCGACTCGGCCGGCCACCTTGGCCTCGACGGCCATGCCTGCTGGAGCTTCGAGCAGGAGGCGGGGTTCACCGACGCCGTGCTCGAGTTCCTCGCCGAGGGGCACCGCCTGGGACAGCGAATCGCCTTCATGGCCGACGAACCGGTGGCCGACCAGCGCGAACGCCTCGCCGCGCTGGGGGACGTCGGCAAGCTGGCCGACCGCGGAGAGCTGCTCTTCTTCAACCTGCGCGATCTCTACCCGAAGGGCAGGGCGGTCGACTTCGACTCCCAGGTGGCCCTGTTCGCGGCGGCCACCGACGCATCCGTCGCCGACGGGTACGCCGGCCTGCGGGTGGCGGCGAACGTGACGGATCTCGCCACCGACCCCGAAACGCGCGAGGCGCACCTCCGCTGGGAGAGCTTCGCCGACCGCGCCCTCTCGGTGAAGCCGCTGACGGTTCTATGCGGATACCGGCGCGACGCGCTCTCACCGCAGCTGCTCCAGGACCTGGCGGCGATCCATCCCGCCGCCAACATCGGGCTCGATTCGGTCCCGTTCCACCTCTTCGGCCAGGACGGCGACCTTGTCCTCGCCGGCGAAGTGGACGAGTTCTCCAGCGAGGCGCTCGACCGCGCTCTCGGCTTCGCCTGCAACTCCGGGGAAGCTCCGTCCCTGAACCTCGAAGCCCTCGACTTCATCGACCACCGCGGGCTGGAAGTCCTCGCCCGTCATGCCCCCGGTTCCGCGGCCGGCGGCGAGTGCTGCGCGATCCGCAACGAGCGACCCGTCGTCAACCGCCTCTGCGACCTCCTCGAGCTGCAGCTGTGACGACGGAGACGGTGAAAAGAAGCGGCTTCTGCCACGAGGCGTTCTTCCACGCCGGCGACGACGAGTTCCTCGCGGGAGCCGTTCCCTTCGTCGAAGAGGGTGTCTATGCCGGGGACAACGTGCTCGTGGTCCTGCCGGAACCCCGCCTGCGGCTCGCGCGCGAAGCACTCGGCTCCACCGCCGAGGAAGTGGGCTTCCTGCCGATGGAAAAAGTTGGGCGGAACCCCGCTCGCCTGGTGTCGGCCTGCGGAGACCTGCTCCGGAACAGGGAGGCCGATCAGAGGGTTCGCGGCCTCGGAGAACCGATCTGGGCCGGACGCGACGCCGCCGAGGTGGATGAGTGCCAGCGCCAGGAGGAGCTGCTCAACTTTGCCTTCGGAGAAGAGCGGTCGAACCTCTCCCTCATGTGCCCATACGACACCAGCACCCTCGACGACGAGGTGCTGGCGCAGGCGCAGCGAAGCCACCCCCACTGCACCGACCTGCACGGCAGGCTGACTTCCCCGCGATTCGCCCCGGGCGACCCCCTCGGCGGGGTCCTGCCGGAGCGCGAAGCCCCCGCCGCCACGCTCGGCTTCGGCAAGTCGGACCTGAGGACGGTGCGCCGCGCGGTGGCGGACCTGGCTCGCTCGGCCGGCCTGGACCAGCGCCGCAACGAAGACCTCGTCCTCGCCGTCTGCGAGATCGCCACCAACAGCATCCAGCACGGGGGCGGCGGCGGCTGCCTGGGGATCTGGCGAGATGGCGACCAGCTCGTCTGCGACATCCATGACTTCGGCCGCATCGAAGATCCCCTGGTCGGCAAGGAACGGCCGGTCGCCGACCGGAGCGGCGGGCGCGGCCTCTGGATCGTCAACCACCTCTGCGACCTGGTCCAGGTGAGGTCGGGTGAGGACGGGACCTACGTGCGCCTGCGGATGGCTATCGACCGGTAGTGGGTAGGGAGAGGCTCGAGAGAGCCTGATGACCGCCCGCATCCGCAACAACGTCGTCGAGCACGGACAGCGCGGAGGGCAGCCGATGCTGTTCGCCCACGGCTTCGGCTGCGACCAGAACATGTGGCGCTTCGTCTGGCCCCGGTTCGAGCCCGACTACCGGGTCGTCCTCTTCGACCACGTCGGCGCCGGCGGCTCCGACCTCTCCGCCTACGACCCCGAGCGCTACTCCTCCCTCCAGGGCTACGCCGACGACGTGCTCGAGATCTGCCGTGAGCTCGAGCTCGAGGACGTGGTCCTCGTCGGCCATTCGGTCAGCGCGATGATCGGCGTGCTCGCCGCCGACGCCGAGCCCGACCGCTTCGCGCGGCTCGTCCTCGTCGGCCCCTCCCCCCGCTACATCGACGACGACGGCTACGTCGGCGGCTTCAGCCGCGAGGACATCGAGGGCCTGCTCGAATCGATGGACAGCAACTACCTCGGCTGGTCGAGCCAGATGGCGCCGGTGATCATGGGCAATCCCGACCGGCCGGAGCTGGGGGAGGAGCTGACCAACAGCTTCTGCCGCGCAGACCCGGAGATCGCCCGCCGCTTCGCCCGCGTCACCTTCATGTCCGACAACCGGGACGATCTGGCGAGGGTGAGCACCCCGAGCCTCGTCCTGCAGTGCTCCGAAGACGCGATCGCGCCGGAGGAGGTCGGCCGCTTCGTCGAGCGCGAGATGCCATCGGCGCGGCTGGTGACGCTGGACGCGGTCGGCCACTGCCCCAACCTCAGCGCGCCGGAGGCGACCGCCGACGCGATCGAGGAGTTCCTGCGCGAGTGAAGGCAGGAGGCGAGCCTCTCGAGCAGAGCGCGGAGGACCTCTTCGAGAACGCTCCCTGCGGCTATCTGTCGACGACGCTCGACGGGACGATCGTCAAGGCGAACCGGACCTTCGAACAGCTGACCGGGGTCAGCCGGGAGGAGCTGCTCGGCAAGCGGCGCTTTCAGGAGCTGCTCGCACCGGGCGGGCGGATCTACCACGAGACCCACTACGCGCCCCTGCTGCGGATGCAGGGCCAGGCCAAGGAGATCGCGCTGGAGATCGTCTGCGCCGACGGCTCGCGGCTGCCCGTCCTCGTCAACTCCGTCGTCGCCAGCGCCGAGGACGGCGCCCCGCGGTTGATCCGAACCACCGTTTTCGAGGCTCGCGATCGCCGCCGCTACGAGGAAGAGCTGCTGCAGGCCCGCCGGCGCGAACGGGAGATCGCCCGGCAGCTGCAGAACAGCATGCTCACGGGCGAGATGCCCAGCGCCCCGGGACTCGAGATCGGCGCCAGCTACCGCCCCGCCGACACCGGCATGGACATCGGTGGCGACTGGTATGACGCCTTCTGGGTCGGAGAGGGGAAGGTCGGGCTGGTGGTCGGCGACGTCGTCGGCCGCGGCATCGAGGCGGCGACGACGATGGGACAGCTGCGAAGCGCCACCCGCGCGCTCGCCTCGACCGGCCTGCGACCGGGCCGTCTGCTCGAGGCCGTCGACTCCTACGCGACCCGCCACCGGGTGGGCGGGATGTCGACCCTCGTCTACGCCGAGCTCGAGCTCGGGACCCGGGAGCTCCGCTTCGCCTGCGCCGGCCACCCGCCCCCGGTCCTCGCCGCCGCCCACGAGGAGCCGCGGCTCGCCTGGGAAGGCCGTTCCGTCCCACTGGCCGTCCACCTGAAAGAGGACCGCAGCCGCCCGGAAGCAAGCTGCCAGCTGGCCCCCGGGAGCCTCGTCCTCCTCTACACCGACGGTCTGATCGAGCGCCGCGAGCGCTCCATCGACGCCGGCATGGAGAGGCTCCTCGAGGAGGTCTGCGCCCACCGCGACGAGCCCTCCACGGGGCTGGCCGCCGGCGTCCTGCGCGCGCTCGAAGCCGACGAGCACCGCGACGACGCCTGCGGCCTCGTCGCCAGGCTGCTGTAGAAGAGGGGAATGAGCGAGGAGCCGATCGAAACGCTCTCGGGCGACCCGACGCTGGTCCTACCCGAGTTCGAGGCGCCGCCCGAGGACCCGCTGCCGCTGCTCGAGCGCTGGCTGCGGATCGCCGACGAACGCGGGGTGAGGGAGCCGCGGGCGCTGGCGCTGGCGACCGCCGACGCGGAGGGGCGGCCGTCGAACCGGATCCTCCTCCTCAAGCGGATCGCCCCCGCCCTCGTCTTTGCCGGCAGCTACGACAGCCGCAAGGGCCGCGACCTGGCGGTCAACCCGCGGGCGGCGGGGACGCTGTACTGGCGCGAGACCCTGCAGCAGATCGTCGTCGAGGGGCCGGTGAGGAAGCTGAGCGAGGCCGAGTCGGACGCGCTCTTCGAGGAGCGGCCGCCGGCCGGGCAGGCGACCACCGTCGCTTCCCACCAAGGCGAAGCGCTGAAGGATCCGGCGGAGCTGCGCGAGACGGCCGATGCCTTCGCCCACCGCGCCGAGCCCCTGCGCCGTCCACCCCACTGGGGCGGCTACCGCCTCGACCCCGACCTGATCGAGTTCTGGCACGGCAGCCCCGACCGGCTGCACCGTCGCTTGCTCTACGTGAAAGAGGACGGCCGCTGGCGCCACCAGCGGCTGCAGCCCTAGCCCCGGGTGCCGCCGCCGCTGCCGTCCGGCGACCAGCCGGGGCCGCGGAAGAGGTAGCCGAGGCGCTCGCGCCAGCTCTTCGCGTGCCGCACGTCGTGGGCGATCGCGACGAATTCGTGGAAGGCGACGCGGGTCGGGCGGAAGGTCCTGATGTTCTGCGTCAGCCCGTAGCGGACCCGCTCGGTCTCGCCCTGGAAGGTGCCGAAGAGGCGGTCCCAGACGATCAGGATGCCGCCGTAGTTGCGGTCGAGGTAGACCTCATTGGAGCCGTGGTGGACGCGGTGGTGCGAGGGCGTGTTGAGCACGAGCTCCAGCGGCGCCGGCAGCTTCTTCACCCGCTCGGTGTGGATCCAGAACTGGTAGATGAGGCTGATCGCCTGCTGGGTGAGGATCATCCAGGGTGGGAAGCCGAGCAGTGCCAGCGGTACCCAGAACGGCAGCGCCGTCATCGGCGTCCAGGTCTGGCGCAGCGCGGTCGAGAGGTTGTAGTGCTCGGAGGAGTGGTGGACGACGTGGCTCGCCCAGAAGACCCGGACCTCGTGGTGGATGCGGTGGAACCAGTAGTAGGCGAGGTCGTCGGCGAAGAAGAGCAGCGCGTAGGTCCACCACATGTCCGCCGGCATCCGCAGCGGCGTCAGCTCGTAGAGGCCGGCGTAGACGGCGACCACGACCAGCTTCCAGGCCGCGTTGATGGCGACGTTGCCGCCGCCCATCGTCAGGCTGGTCCGCGTGTCCCGCGCCTCGTAGCCGACCAGGTCGTCGTCGCGCGCGTACTTGAACGAGAGCAGCTCGACCACGAGCAGCAGCACGAACGCCGGGATCGCGTAGAGGATCAGCTCCGCCACGCGGGTAAATCTAGAGGCTCGCTACAGGTAGCCCATCGGGTCGGTGGCGACCCCGTTGACGCGGACCTCGAAGTGGAGGTGGGCGCCGTAGCTGTGACCGGTGTTGCCGACGTAGCCGATCAGGTCGCCCTGGCTGACGCTGGCGCCGCTGGAGGTGGCGAAGCTCGACTGGTGCGCGTAGCAGGTGGAGAGGCCGCCGCCATGATCGAGGCAGGTGTAGTTGCCGTAGCCGCCGCTTTCGTACTCGGACTGCATCAGGATCACCGTGCCCGAGGCCGCGGCTCGGATCGGGGTGCCTTCGGCGGCGGCGATGTCGATGCCCTCGTGCATGCGGCCCCAGCGGTAGCCGAAGCCCGAGGTGAAGGTTCCTTCGACCGGCCAGATCAGGCCCGCCGCGCTGGGGGTCGGCAGCGGCCCGGCCGGCAGCGGCAGCCCGCCGGTGGCTTCGGCGATTTCCTGCTGGATCTGCGAGCGCAGGTCCTCGGCGATCTCCTCGTGCTCGTGCCGCTCGCCTTCGACGCTGTTGAGGGCGCTGCGCCGTTTCGCCCGCGCCGAGAGCAGCGCCCCCTCGCGCGCCTCCAGGGTCGAGCGGGTGATTTCCAGCCGCTGCTCTTTGGCGGCGATCTGGTCGCGCGCCTTTTCGATCGTCAGTTTCGCCGTCTTGCGGACCCGGACCAGTTTCTTCGCTTCGTCGCGCAGGGTCCGCACCCGTTCGGCCAGCTTCTCGTCGCTTTCGTTGATCGCGTCGAGGTACTCGGCCTGGGCGACCATGTCGCCGTAGTCCTGGGCGCTGAAGACGACCGTGGTGATGTCGGTCGAGCCATAGGTGTAGATCGCGATCAGGCGCTCGCGCAGGTTGATCAGGGCCCGCTTGAGGCGGGCTTTCAGCGTCTTCAGCCGTTCCAACGCCTCTTTCAGTTCGGCTTCGGCGTTCTGCAGCTCGGCTTCTTTGGCGGCGAGCTCTTCTTCGGCGGCGGCCTCCTGGTTGCGCAGCGCCGAGACCTGGCCTTCGAGGGCTGAGATTTCCTCCCCCATCGCTTCGATCTCGGAAGTGAGGACGCCTTCGCGTTCCTCCACCGCCTCGATCTTCTCTTCGACCGATTCCAGCTTCTCCGAGTTCGTCTTCGCGGCAGCCGAGGTGGCCGCCAGGGCGACGCAGGCGAGCAGGGCGAGCACCGCCGCGAGGAGCGGCGAAAGCCAGCGCAGGCGCGGTTTCGGGATCGGATTCGCCATAGCTGTAAGAGGAAAGCCGGCATACGCGCCGGCCCTGACATAAACCGTAGGCGGGCAAATCGACTCGCGCCGCCCGCGAGACCCGATTGCAAGCGCAGTTGCGGAGGCTTAGGCGGCTTGGCGTGCCTCGAGGACCGCGGCGGGGTCGTCGTAGGCGAAGGAGCTGAGACCGATCCAGTCGGGAAGGCTGCGCACCAGGTGCTCGGGGCCGGTGATCTTGACCCGCTGCGAGCGCATCGCCGCTCCCAGCTCCATGTTCCCCACCCAGACTTCGGCCAGCGCCCGCGCCTCGGCGTCGACCTGCAGGTCGATCCCGAAGCCGGGATCGGTGAAGCAGAGGTCGGCGCCGGAGGGCTGCGCGACCAGCCACCAGGCCCGTTTCCCCTCCTCGGCGTCGCGGTAGCGGAAGAACACCACCATCTGCTCCTCCGGCAGGCGGTCGAGCTGGACGCTGCGCCGCAGGTCCCACATCAGCAGCGCCGGGTCGGCCTCCTCCTCGGTGATCTCCCGCTTCAGGTGTTCTTTGCTCCAGGTGCCGAGCGAGACGACCAGCGGCCCCAGCGCCTCGCCCGCCGGCGTCAGCCGGTAGGCATGCCCGCGCTCGCCCTCGAGGGGCTCGCGGGTGATCAGGCCGGAGCGCTCCATCTCCCGCAGCCGTTTGCTGAGCAGCGAGGAGGACATGAGGGGAACGCCGCGCTGCAGCTCGTTGAAGCGGGTGCTCCCCATCAGCAGCTCGCGCAGGACGAGCAGGGTCCAGCGCTCGGTGAGGACCTCGGCTGCCTGGGCGACAGGGCAGAACTGTCCATAGCTCTCCGGCATCCCTCTGGCGAGTCTACGCCCCCAACTGCAGATATTGAAGTTGATCGGGCTCCGGCGCGGGCGTAGAAATGGACCAACACTTCAACCAAAGGAGACGGAGCAGTGACTCCCAGCACCGAGACCCCAGGCCCCAGCCCCGAGCTGAAACAGAAACACCGGAAGATGTGGGCGTCCGGCGATTACCCCTCGATGGTCGAGACCTTCTTGACGCCGCTCGGCCCGCGCCTGGTCGAGGCGGCTGGAATCGGCGCCGGGCAGCGCGTCCTCGACGTCGCCGCCGGCACCGGCAACGCCTCGATCCCGGCCGCCCAGGCCGGCGCCGAGGTCGTCGCCAGCGACCTCACCCCCGAGCTGTTCGAGGCCGGGCGCGC
>JALYWY010000233.1 GCA_030852475.1 Actinomycetota bacterium
GCGCGAGATCGAGGACTTCCCCGACGAGAAAGTCGTCGTGATTTCGACCGGCAGCCAGGGCGAGCCGCTCTCGGCCCTGCGGCGGATGGCCAACAACGACCATCGCGACGTGCAGCTGCACTCCGGCGACACCGTCGTCTTCTCGGCTACCCCGGTGCCCGGCAACGAGCGCGCCGTCAACGAGACGATCGACCGCATCTACGAGATCGGCGCCACCGTGATCACCGCCAAAGACGCGCCGATCCACGCCTCCGGCCACGGCTGGCAGGAGGAGCTGAAGCTGATGCTGAACCTGACCAAGCCCAAATACGTGTTGCCGGTTCACGGCGACTACAAGCGCCTGCGCCTGCACGCTGAACTGGCGGAAGCGGTCGGGATCGGCAGCGACCGCATCTTCCAGGGCCGCAACGGGCTGCCGCTGGAGGTCGATGCGGCCGGCGCCACCTTCGGCGAGGACATCCATGCCGGCGTGATGTACGTCGATGGCGTCAACATCGGCGAGCCGGACGATGCCGCCCTGCGCGACCGCCGCGAGATCTCCGCCGACGGCATCTTCATCGTCGTCACGACGATCTCCAGCGACGACGGCAGCGTCGTCGCCGACCCCGAGGTGATCTTCCGCGGAGTCGCCTTCCTGGAGGAGGCCGACGCCCTGGTCGAAGACCTCAAGGACCTGGTCGAAGATCAGCTCGAAGACTCCGCCGGCGCCGGGAAACGGGAGAACCACCTCGTCGAGGAAGACCTGCACGAGGCGATCGGCAAATTCGTCTGGCAGCGCTTGCGCCGGCGCCCGATGGTGCTGCCGGTCGTTATCGAGGTCTGACGGCGCTTGCAGGGGAGGCCAGGCGCCCGAGGCTATTGCACATAAATTTTTGACTAAAAGCACCAGGCGCGCTAAACCTCTTCGTACCCAAACCTCCAGATCCCTCTGGAGCGGAACGGAGAGACGACATGAAGCACTTCAAGGTAGTTGGCCTCATCTTTGTGGCTGCGATAGCCCAGATGGCGCTCCTCGGAGCCGGCAGCGCTTCGGCGACGACAATCGAGATCACAAAGGTGACACAAAATCGAGCCGTTACAAACACAATCAGCCAAAAGCCAGGCACCTCAGCGGTCATAAGCAGGACAGACGGATCGCTTGCCAATACATGCACTGTCTTCCACACCCATGGGACCACGTCCTCGTTTACCGGCGCGGCGGCAATGGCGGATCAAACAACCACGGAATTCAGTAGCTGTGCCAGACCCGTGACGGTTCACAAATCGGGGAGTTTGCAGTTCGAATGGTCCGGCGGCACAAACGGCACAGTGTCTTCCCTGGGAGCCGAAATCACAGTTGGTTCGCCGTTCGGCACGCTGAACTGCAAAACCGGCACCGGGACCGATATAGGCACCGTCACAGGGACCGAAAGCGGCAATGCGGAAATGCACATCAACGCCGTGCTCAACTGCGGCTTTCTCGTTCCCTCCGCGAGCTGGAAAGGCAGCACCATCGTCACAATCCCGCATGCCTTCGGCATATCGGCTTAGCGGATAGATGAGACAGGTCGCATCGAGGTCGAGATCCAGGGCGCGGCTCGCGCTCTTGGAAGGGGCTCGGTGGCCGGCGCAAAGAAAAGCCCGCCGGAGCGAAATCTGGGGAGAAGCTCCGGCGGGCGATGTGTCTCGTCCACGACGAAAATTAGGGGGGCCCTCTAAAGGGCCTTTAAAAAGTTCCCTCAGGCCTTGAGGACGTAGCCGGCGCCGCGTTTGGTGTGGAGCAGGCGACCCTCGCCGCCCTCCTCGAGCTTGCGGCGCAGGTTGGAGATGAAGACGTCGATCGTGTTGGTCGCCGCCATCGGGTCGTATCCCCAGACCTCGTCGAGCAGGCGCTCGCGGGAGACGACGAGGCGCTCGTTTCGCATCAGGAACTCGAGCAGCTCGAACTCGCGGTTGGTCAGCTCGATTTCCCGCTGGCCGCGGTGTACTTCGCGAGTGTCCGGGTTGAGGGTGAGATCGCCGACCTCCAGCGACGCCGAGCCTCGTGGCGGGCGGCGGCGCAGCAGGGCGCGGATCCGCGCCAGCAGCTCCTGGCGCTCGAACGGCTTCACCAAGTAGTCGTCGGCGCCGCTGTCGAGCCCGGTAACCCGGTCCTCCGTCTCCGAGCGCGCGGTCAGCATCAGGATCGGCACGTCGCCGTCGCTGCGCAGGCGGCGGCAGACCTCGACTCCGTCCATCCCCGGCAGGCCGAGATCGAGCACGACCAGGTCGGGAACGAAGCCCGCGGCGACGTCCAGGGCCTCGACTCCGTCGGCTGAGGTGCGAACCTCGTAGCCCTCGTTGCGGAGCGAGCGTCGCAGCACGTCGGCGATGTCTGCGTCGTCCTCGACGATCAGAACCCGGCCGCCGATTTGGTCCGTTTCAGAGAGCACGAAGCGATGGTAGCCGCGGAAATCGGGCTCTTCGCGACTTTTAGGGCGAATTTAGCTCGCAGGTGAGTGGGCGCCGGCGTCGAACGGGGGACCATGTTCGTGCGTAAAAAGCGGGCCGGTGCTGCCCGGCGAGGAAAAGCTGCGTCAAGGAAACGGAAGCCGAAAGGGAAAGGCGGGCTGCATCTGCCGGCAGGGCTCGAGCAGCGCCATGTCGACCTGATCGCCCTGTTCCTCGTCGCCTTCGGCGTCTACCTCGTCTTCGTCCTTTTCTTCGGCTGGGAAGGGGGCAAGGTCGGCTACGGGGTCGAAACCGCGCTCACTTACCTCTTCGGCCAGGTCGGCGCCCGGATCTTCACCGTGCTGCTGCTCGTGGTCGGCGGCATGCTTCTCACCGGCACCTCGGTCTCCGCCCTGGCCCGAGGGCTGGGCAGGGGGCTGCGCTCGATCTTCCGCGGTGCCTACGCGGGCAGCGATGCCGCCGCTCGCACCGTCGCCAAGACCCATGCCGACTGGCGCCAGCATCGCGAAGCCCGCGCCGAAGCGGCGACGCTCGCCGGTCCGACGGACGTGATGAGCAGCTACCCCGAGGACAACGAGGACTTCGAACCGACCGTTGCCCTCGCCGAGGAGGAAGAAAGCGACTTCGACGCGCAGATCTTCGACGCCGAGGGTGAGACTTCGGAGTTTGCCGCCGCGGATGAGCCGGAGGCCGAGGAGGAGCCCGCCACGGAGGTGGAGCTGAAGAACTACGACTCCGAGGACGCGGTCGCGGTGGTCGACGAGGGGGATCGCGCCCAGGCGGGCCTGACCCCGATGGGTTCGAAACGCGGCGTGACGATGTCGGAGGAGATCGACTACCGGCCGCCCTCGACGAAGCTGCTCGAGCGCGGCAAGAACGACAAAGGCCCGGATCCGCGCGACCACGAAGCGGTCGGCCGCAAGCTGGTGGAGACGCTCGGGCACTTCGGGGTCGAGGCGAAGATCGTCGGCATCGTCAGCGGGCCCCACGTCTCCCGCTTCGAGCTGCGCCTCGCGCCCGGGACCAAAGTCAAGAAAGTCACCGAGCTAGCCAATGACATCGCCTACGCGCTGGCCTCGACTGACATCCGCATCCTGGCGCCGATTCCCGGCAAGCAGGCGGTCGGGGTCGAGGTTCCCAACCGCAGCCGCAAGATGGTCCGCCTCGGCGACATCTACGCCGGCCGGCCCGAGAAGACCTCGCCACTGGTCGCCTGGCTCGGCAAGGGGATCGACGGCAACCCCGTCTGGACCGACATCGCGAAGATGCCGCACGTCCTCGTCGCCGGCACCACCGGCTCGGGCAAGAGCGGCTGCGTCAACGCGATCCTCTCCTCGATCCTGATGCAGGCCTCGCCGAACGAAGTCCGCCTGGTGCTGGTCGACCCGAAGCAGGT
>JALYWY010000250.1 GCA_030852475.1 Actinomycetota bacterium
CGGCAACATCGGCCCCGAGGCGGCGATGCCGGTGATGGAGGGCAAGTGCATGCTCTTCAAAGAGTTCGCCGGGGTCGACGCCTTCCCGATCTGCCTCGACACCCAGGACGCCGACGAGATCGTCCGCACGGTCGAGTTGATGGCCCCCACCTTCGGCGGCATCAACCTCGAGGACATCTCCGCCCCTCGCTGCTTCGAAATCGAGGAGCGCCTGAAGGAGTCGCTGGACATCCCCGTCTTCCACGACGACCAGCACGGGACCGCGATCGTGACGATGGCGGCGCTGTTCAATGCCTTGAAAATCACCGGCAAGCCGATCGAGCAGCTGCGGGTGCTGGTGGTGGGCCTCGGCGCGGCGGGGGTAGCGGTGACCAAGATGATGCAGGAAGCGGGGGTCAGCCACATCATCGGCTGCGACCGCAAAGGCGCGCTCTCGACCGAGCGCGAGGACTACCGGTCCGGCGAGATGAACGCGACCAAGCGCTGGTTCGCCGAGAGCTTCAACCCCGACAAGGTGAGCGGCACCCCCGACGACGCGATCGAGGGCATGGACCTCTTCATCGGCCTCTCAGGGCCGGGAATCATCCAGGCCGAGTCGCTGGCGAAGATGAATGACGACGCGATCGTCTTCGCGATGGCGAACCCGACGCCCGAGGTGATGCCCGAGGACGCCGCCCCCCACGTGCGGATCATGGCCACCGGCCGCTCCGACTACCCGAACCAGATCAACAACGTGCTCGCCTTCCCCGGCGTCTTCCGCGGCGCCCTCGACGCCGGCGCCCCCAGCATCACCGAGGAGATGAAGCTGGCCGCCGCCAAGGGGATCGCGATGGCGGTCTCCGAGGCCGACCTGGCCGAGGACTACATCATCCCCAGCGTCTTCAACCGCGAAGTCGCCCCCAAGGTCGCCGAGGCGGTGGTCGAGGAGGCCAAGCGCGACGGCATCGCCCGGCTCAACGAGGAGACCGGGACCTTCGCCCCGGTCGAGGCGAGCTAGCCCTTGAAAGTCCTCGTCACCGGCGCCAGCGGCCTGATCGGCCGGGCCCTGTGTGACGCGCTGTTCGCCCGCGGCGACCACGTCGTCGGCCTCACCCGCAACCCCTCGCGCGCCCGCTCGGCCAACCCGCGGGTCACCTGGCACAAGTGGGAGCCGACGCTGGAACGGCCCGACCCGGCCGCCTTCGAGGGCGTGGAGGGGGTCGTCCACCTGCTGGGCGAGCGGATCGACCAGAAATGGACCGACGAGGCGAAGCAGAAGATCATGGAGAGCCGGCGCCAGGGGACCCACAACCTGGTCGGGACGATCGAGTCGCTGGAGGCGCCGCCGCGGGTGCTGGTCAGCCAGTCGGCGGTCGGCTACTACGGCGACCGCGGCTCCGACGAACTCGACGAGCGGGACGGCCCCGGCGGCGAGAGCTTCGACTCCGAAGTCGTCCAGGCCTGGGAGGCCGCCGCGCACGAGCTCGACCCCACCGACATCCGCCTCGTGGTCGTCCGCAGCGGCCAGGTGCTGACGCCTGAGGGCGGGATGCTGGGAGAGATGCTGACGCCGTTCAAGCTCGGCGTCGGCGGGCCGCTGGCCGGCGGCGACCAGTACCTCTCATGGATCCACATCGACGACGAGATCGGGATCCTGCTGTGGGCGCTCGACGACGAGGACGTCAGCGGCACGATCAACGCCACCGCTCCCTACCCCGCCACCAACAAGGACTTCTCCAAGGCGCTCGGCCGGGCGCTCAACCGGCCCGCGGTGATGCCGGTCCCAGGTGTCATCCTCGATCTCAGATTCGGCCGCGAGTTCGGCCAGGTCCTGCGCGGCGGCCAGCGGGTGATCCCGAAGCGGACCCGCGAGCTCGGCTACGAGTTCAAGTACCCGCAGCTCGACGAGGCGCTGGCCGACGTTCTCTAGCGGGCGTCGCGGGCGAGCACGTCGGCGGGGCCCTCGATCCAGATCCGCACGTTGTCGCCGGGGTGCCAGGCGGGGAAGCCGAGGCGGCGCACTTTGACGACGGTGCCCGAGGGCAGCTCCAGCTCGACCAGCTGGTCGTGACCGAAGAAGCTGCGGGAGACGACGGTTGCCTTCTGGCTGCGTTTGTCGGGTGGCTCGATCGTGCCGATCGCCAGCGACTCCGGCCGCACCAGCACGTCGACGTCCCCCGTGTGCCCCTCCCGGTTCGGCAGCTGCCCGAGCTCGCACTCGATCGTGCCGTTGTTCGCGGTTCCCGGCAGCACCTCGATCTCGCCGAGGAAGCCGGCGACCCAGCGGCTGGCGGGGCGCGAGTAGACGACCTCGGGGGTGCCGCACTGCTCGACCTTGCCCTCGTTGACGACGGCGACGACGTCGGCGACGCTGAGCGCCTCCTCCTGGTCGTGGGTGACGAAGACCGAGGTCAGGTTCTGCT
>JALYWY010000266.1 GCA_030852475.1 Actinomycetota bacterium
CGCAGCCGGGGATCGTCTTGTCGCAGGCGCAGAGGGCGACGATCGCGTCGAACTGGTAGCCGCGCGCCATCAGCTCGATCGAGTCGGCGATCACCTCGCGGCTGACCAGCGAGGCCTTCATCCCCTGCGTCCCCATCGTCACCCCGTCGGAGACGGCGACGGTGTTGAACTCCATCGGCGTGCCGCCAGCGGCGCGAACCCCGGCTTTGACGTGCTCGGCGAGACCGCGGAGATGGAAGTTGCAGGGCATCGCCTCGGTCCAGGTGTTGGCGATCCCGATCGTCGGTTTCTTGAGGTCCTCGTCGCTGAACCCGATCCCCTTCATGTAGGCGCGCGAGTGGGCGCGGTCGGGCCCGTCGAAGACGGTCGCCGAGCGGGGACGGGGAAGCTTGGTCGCGGTGTCGCCGTTCGTGCTCATGAGGCCAATCTAGTCAGCGGGTCAGCTCGGCGCCTTCGAGTGCTTGCCGGCGAGTCCGAAAACGTCCACCGGCCCGGCTCCGGAGCCGACATCCCTGAGCCCGTAGCGAACCGCTTCCGAGGTGATCTCCCGAGCCCCTTCCGCCGCTTCCAGCGGCGAGCGGCCCAGGGCCAGCAGGGCGGCGAGCGACGACGAATGCGTGCAGCCGGAGCCATGCGCGGCGCCGTCGGGGTGCCGCTCGCCCGGAATCTCCACGATGCTCTCCTCGTCGCAGAACAGGTCGACGATCTCCTCGCTGTGACCGCCGGTGACGACGGCCGCCCTGGTGCCCATTCCGACCAGGGCCTGAGCCAGCACCGCCTGGCTCGCGCCCTCCCCCAATCCCGTCAGCGCCCGGGCCTCCGGAATATTCGGCGTCACCACCGTCGCCAGCGGCAGCAGCTTCTCCGCCAGCGCGCTGCGCGCGTCCTCGTCGAGCAGCTGAGCTCCGCTCTCGGCGATCATCACCGGGTCGATCACGACCGGCGCCTCACCGACGTATCTGAGCGCCTCGACCACCGCTTCGACGGTTTCCGCGGTCCCCAGCATCCCGATCTTCACCGCGTCGACGCCGATGTCCTCGGCGACCGCCCGCACCTGCTCGTCGATGATCTCCGGCGAGATCGACTGGATTGCCTTCACCCCCAGGGTGTTCTGCGCCGTGATCGCCGTGATCGCCGTCATCCCGTGCACGCCGACTCGCGCAAACGCCTTCAGGTCGGCCTGAATCCCGGCCCCGCCCCCAGAGTCGGAGCCAGCGATGGAGAGAACGGCGGGGATGCGATCGATACTCATAGTCCGCAGCCTAAACAGGGGAACCAGCCGGAGATGTCATCAAAGTGCGCGAGTAGGTACCCAAACTGGAGCAGGCGAGATAGCCGAGAAGCTCCAGCCGGGCGAGAGCCGCTGCTGCAGCCGATCCGGAGAGGCCCGTAGCGGTGGCGACGGCGTCGCAGGTGGACGCGCCCGCCTCCACCGCGGTGAGGACCGCTTGTGACTGCGGGTCTAGAGCCGGCGCACTACGAGCGAGCTGCTTGCGGCCGGGGCCGAGCATCGCGTCGAGGACGTCCTGGGCGTCGCGGATGACGCAGGCGCCGCCGGCGAGGAGGTTGTTGGGGCCGGCCGAGGTGCGGGAGGTGACCGGGCCGGGGACGGCGCCGAGGTCGCGACCGAGGTCGGCGGCAAGGTCCATCGTGATCAGGGAGCCGGAACGGACAGCCGCCTCGACGACCACGGTCATCCCGGCCAGCGCGGCCATGATCCGGTTGCGGGCGGGGAAGGTCCAGCGCCATGGCGGCGCGCCGGGCGGGAACTCGGAGATCACCAGGCCGCGCTCGCAGATCTGCCGCCAGAGCGAACGGTGGGAGGCGGGATAGGCGACGTCGGGCCCGCAGCCGAGGACGGCGATCGTGCGACCGCCGTCGAGGGCGCCGCGGTGGGCACAGCCGTCGATGCCGAAGGCGAGGCCGCTGACCACGGTCATCCCGGCGGCGGCCAGCTCTCGCCCCAGCTCGCGGGCGATCTCGCGGCCGTAGGAGGTGGCGCGACGGGCGCCGACGATCGTTACCGCTTCGAACGACTCCAGTCCGTCGAGCAGCTCGGGGTTGCCGCGCCCGATCAGCGCCCAGGGCGCATCGGCGGCGTCCCGCAGCGAAGCCGGATAAAGGTCGCCGTGGCGGCAGCAGGCCCAGCAGTCCGCCAGCGCCAACTCCTCGTTCAGCCGTTGCTCGGTGAGCGCAGCGATCCTGGCCACCAGTTGCTCGGCCACCTTCGGAGCGGCCACCTCGACCAGGTCCTCGTTCGAGAGACGCAGGAGTTCAGGCGAACGGGATCCCACCTCGCCCGTCGCGATCTTTTCGATGTACGGCCCTAGGGCCGCCAGCAGCCAGGAACGGCGCAGGCAGTCAAGGCAGGCATGAGGCTCAGCCATGGTCACGCCTCCGCAGTTGCAGGGCCTGCGCCATCTGCTCCTCACCGATCTCGCCGGCCCCCGCCAGGTCGGCGAGCGTCTGCGCCAGCCTCAGCGCCCGGTCATGAGCTCGGCCGCTGAGGCGGTGGCGCGCGTAGAGATCCGCCAACAGGGCGGCGGCATCTGAGCTGAGCGCGCACGCCCGCGCCTCCGCCGGGGTCATCTCCGCGTTGCAGCGGCCCGAGCCGAGGCGCTGCTCCTGCCGCTCCCGCGCCGCGCACACCCGCTCCCGTACCGCAGCCGACGGCTCTCCCGGCGCGCCCCCGATCTCCGCGGCACCCGGCTGCCTCACGGCGGCGAGGATGTCGATGCGATCGGCAAGGGCGCCGCTGAGCTTCCCCTGGTAGCGCTGGACGTCATAGGGAGCGCAGGCGCAATCGGGGTCGGTCTCGCCCCTGCCACAGGGGCAGGGATTGGCGGCGGCAACCAGCATGAACCGGCACGGCAGGCTCCGCTGCCCACCGGCGCGGGCGATCGAAACCTCCCCAGCCTCGAGCGGAGCCCGCAGCGCCTCCAGCGCGTCGCGCCTGAACTCGCAGAGCTCGTCGAGGAAGAGGATTCCACGATGGGCCTGCGTCGCCTCCCCGGGCCGTGGCGGCGTGCCGCCGCCAATCAGTCCGGCGGCGCTGATCGTGTGGTGCGGCGCCCGGAAGGGCCGCCCGCTCGACAGGCTCCCGCCCAACCGCCCGCAAGCACTCGCGATCCGCGCCACCTCGAGCGCCTCGCCGGGAGCGAGCGGAGGCAGGATCGAGGGCAGACGGCTGGCCGCCAGCGACTTCCCGGCCCCGGGAGGACCGACCATCAGCAGGCTGTGGCCGCCGGCAGCGGCGACCTCGAGCGCGTGCCGCAGGTGTGGCTGGCCGCGTAGATCGGCAAGATCAGGGGCCGCCGGCGAGGCGCTCAGTTGGAGCGGAAGCGGTTCCGGCCTGCTCGGTGCCCACTCGCCCGCCACCAGCCCGGGCAGTTGCCCCAACGTCTCGATCGCGATCACTCCGATCCCATCCGCCAGCGCCGCCTCGGGGCCGTTGTCGGCCGGCAGGACGATCGCCTCTGCCCCGCCCTCGCGCGCCGCCTCGGCCATCGCCAGCGCTCCCTGCACCGGCCGCGTCGCGCCGTCCAGCGCCAGCTCCCCCGCCAGCGCCACCCGCGCCAGACCCTCCCACTCGAGCTGACCGGAGGCGCTGAGCAGCGCCGCGGCGATCGCCAGGTCCATCCCCGGACCGGCCTTGCGCAGGCTCGCCGGCGCCAGGTTGACGACGATCCGCCGCAACGGGAACTCGAAGCCGCAGTTGACCAGCGCCGCCCGGACCCGCTCCCGCGCCTCCCTCACGGCCGCATCGGGCAGACCGACGATGGTGAAGTTCGGCAGCCCCTTGTGCACGTCCACCTCGACCCGCACAGGGCGGGCGGAGATGCCGTCGAGGGTGAAGGTGCGGGCGGTGGCGAGCACGACGAGGACGCTAAGTCGCTTCAACCGACGCGTTGCGCGCAAAACGCAAATTCTTCGAGACACCTTGGGGGCGAGTTCGTGACCCCCGGGCCCTTGGCCCCGCATGACCGTCGCCCGTCGCCGCACCGGCGCCATCGCCGAGGACTTCGTCGCCCGTCGCCTAGCCGCGGCGGGCTGGGAGATCGTCGAGCGCAACGCCCGCACCCGCTACGGAGAGCTCGACATCGTCGCCCGCCACGGCCGCATCCTCGTCTTCATCGAGGTCAAGGGCGCCCGCCAAAACACCCGGTTCGGTCCGGAGAAACCGATCCTCTCGATCGACTTCCACAAGCAGCGCCGCGTCCGCCGCCTCGCCACCGCCTGGATGTCGGAACGGCGCGACCAGCCGCCCTACGACGAGATCCGCTTCGACGCCGTCGGCGTCACCCTCGACCGCAACGACCGAGTGGTCGACGTCGACTACGTGAAGGGCGCGTTCTAGCCCAGCTCGAGCTGCGAATACGCAACCGACTGGAACGAGCGGCGGTGCAGGGGCGAGATCCCGATTTCCTCGATCGCCTGGCGGTGCTCCGGGGTCGAGTAGCCCACGTGTTCCTCGAAGCCCCAGCCCGGGTGCCTGGGAGCTACCTCGCGCATGTAGCGGTCGCGGGTGACCTTGGCGATCACCGAGGCGGCGGCGATCGCGGCGCTGGTCGCATCGCCCTTGACGACGCGGCGGTGCGGGACGGCGCAGTCATGAAGCCGGAAGCCGTCCACCAGGCAGATCGCCTCCTCGGCTGGTGGCGCCAGTCGCTCCAGCGCCTGCGACAGCGCTTCGATGTTGGTCACGTGCAGGCCCCGCCGGTCGATCCCGGCGGCGCTGCGGACGACGACGCTGACCCGCTCCGCCGCTCTCAGCACGCACGGGTACATCTCCAGCCGCCGCTCCTCGGTCATCTGCTTGGAGTCGTGCAGGCCGCTGAGGGCGCGCCGGTCGGAGTGCGAGAGGGACTCGTAGTCGATCAGCACCGCGGCGGCCACCAGCGGCCCAGCCAGGCACCCGCGGCCTGCCTCGTCGGCTCCGGCGACGAAGCGGCTCTGCAACCCACGATCGAACGCGAACAGGCGGCGGCTGCGCGCCAGCCGGCGCCGATGCGTCTTCGGCTTCTGGCTCTTAGAGCCCGCCGATGCGGTTCGGTGGCCAGTAGGTGGCAAAGGCCTCACCGATGATCCAGTCTCGGGGGACGGGTCCCCAGAAGCGGCTGTCGTCGCTTGCCCCACGATTGTCGCCCATCATGAAGTAATGGTCGGCCGGGATCGTGATCTCTTTCGGCATGTTGCAGACTTCGCCGCCGCCGCAGGGGTTGATGAAGGGCTCGTCTTTCTGTTCGACCCCGTTGACGACCGGGTGCCCGTTCCTGACCGCGAGCGTGTCGCCGGGACCGGCGACGATCCGCTTGATGAAGTTCTGATCCGATCGCTCCGGAGTCGGCTGCGGGCATGGTTCGCCGGTTTTCGGCGTTCCCCCGGGCACACCGCATTCCTGGCCGTTGTCGGCTCCCCTGGGCGGGTGGAAGACGACGACGTCGCCGATCTGCGGGTCCTTGAAGTGGTAGAGGAAGCGGTTGACGAGAACGCGCTGGCCGACGTCCAGGGTCGGCTCCATCGACTCGGAGGGGATCTGGTACGGCTTGACCACCCAGGCTTGGATCCCCAGCGCCAGCCCCAGGGCAAGCGCAACTATGACGACCAACTCGAGGAGCCCGCCGCCTTTGCTCGTCGGCTTCGGGATCTTGGGGTTCAGGCTGCCGAGTCCTCGTCGGAGTCGTCGGCTTTGGCCGACTCCTCGTCCTCGGCATCCTCAGGCGCTGA
>JALYWY010000271.1 GCA_030852475.1 Actinomycetota bacterium
GTTCAAAGGCTCGCGCAAGTCGACCCCGTTCGCCGCTCAGGTGACCGCCGACGCGGCCGCCAAAAAGGGCATGGAACACGGGCTGGAGCGGGTCGAAGTCTTCGCCAAGGGCGCCGGCTCGGGCCGCGAGACCGCGATCCGTTCGCTGCAGGCCGCCGGGCTCGACGTGACCACCGTCAAGGATGTCTCCCCGCAGGCCCACAACGGCTGCCGGCCGAAGAAGCGGAGGCGCGTCTAATGGCCCGGGACACCTCGCCCCAGTGCAAGCAGTGCCGCCGCGAGGGGCAGAAACTCTTCCTCAAGGGCGAGCGCTGCTTCACCGACAAGTGCGGCGTCGAGCGCCGCTCCTACCCGCCCGGCGATCACGGCCGCGGCCGTCTGCGCCAGTCCGAGTACCGCGTCCAGCTGCGCGAGAAGCAGAAGACCCGCCGCTACTACCAGGTGCTGGAGAAACAGTTCCGCGCCTACTACGACAAGGCCTCGCGCCAGGAGGGCGTGACCGGCGAGAACCTGCTGCGCCTGCTCGAGTCCCGCTTCGACAACGTCCTCGTCCGCCTCGGCTTCGCCGCCTCGCGGCGCCAGGCGCGACAGCTGATCACCCACGGCCACTGGCAGATCAACGGCCGCCGGGTGAACATCCCCTCGTACCAGGTACGACCCGAAGACATCATCTCGATCAAAGCCGGATCGTCCGCCACCGACACGATCCAGCGGGCTACGGAACTCGTCTCCACGGTTCCCGCCTGGCTGCAGGCAGATCACGATGCCCTCACCGCCAAGGTCCTGCGCTACCCCGAGCGCTCCGAGATCTCGGCGCCGGTCCAGGAGCAGCTGATCGTCGAGCTGTACTCCAAGTAGTCCGGAAACGATCCTGAAACACCCCAGAGCAAGGAACTCATGACCACCGATTTCCAGGTCCCCCGCATCACCTCCGAGAAAGTCGACGACCGTCGCGGCACCTTCACGATCGAGCCGCTGGACAAGGGCTTCGGCTACACCTTCGGCAACAGC
The DNA here is from genome assembly GCA_030852475.1 of Actinomycetota bacterium. GTDB lineage: Bacteria > Actinomycetota > Thermoleophilia > Solirubrobacterales > 70-9 > VAYN01. The sequence goes on from JALYWY010000271.1 coordinate 1,012, forward strand.
CTTCGCCGCGTGCTCCTCTCCTCGCTGGGCGGCGCCGCGATCACCAGCGTCCGCATCGAGGGAGTCGCGCACGAGTTCTCGACCGTGCCCGGCGTCAAAGAGGACGTCACCGACATCATCCTCAACCTCAAGGACCTCGTCGTCCGCATGCACACCGATGCCGACGAGGTCGAGGCGCCGCTGGTCGCCACCGGCCCCGGCGAGGTGAAAGCGAAAGACATCGACCTTCCCTCCGGCGTCGAGATCCTCAACCCCGAGGCACCGATCGCGACGCTCGAGAAAAAAACCAAACTCGAGGTCTACCTGACGATCGGCCGCGGCCGCGGCTACTCGCCGGCCGAAGAGAACAAGTCCGACGAGCAGCCGATCGGCGTGATCCCGATCGACTCGATCTTCTCGCCGATCCGCCGTGCCTCCTACTCGGTGGCCTCGGCCCGCGTCGGCCAGCGGACCGACTTCGACAAACTGACGCTCGATCTCGAGACCGACGGCTCGATCGAGCCCGGCGCGGCGCTGCGCGAAGCCGCCGAGATCCTGATCAAGAGCCTGGCGATCTTCACCGACGCCGATCGGGTCGAGGAACTGACCGCGCGTGAGCCGGTCCCGGCGGTCCAGGGCGACGGCTTCTCCTCGCCGGCCGGCGACGGCGGTGCCGCCGCCAACGGCCTCGACGAGATCCTGATCGAGGAGCTCGAACTGGGCGTGCGCTCCTACAACTGCCTCAAGCGCGCCGGCGTGCAGACGGTCGGCGACCTCGTGCGCAAGTCGCGCGCGGAACTGAACGCGATCCCGAACTTCGGTCAGAAGTCGATCGAGGAAGTGATCGAGACCCTGCACTCCCGCGGCCTGGATCTTCAGGCAGACTAGACGGGACGAACGAGAGCGAGCAGGGGGATCTCAGGTGCGGCACAAAAAGAAGCGGAACAAGCTCAGCCGTGATGCCGCGCACCGTGAGTCCCTGCTCTCGAACCTCTCGAAGCAGCTGATCGAGCACGAGCGGATCCAGACCAGCCAGGCCAAGGCCAAGGCGGTCAAGCCGGAGGTGGAGAAGCTGATCACCCTCGCCAAGCGCGGCGACCTGCACGCTCGCCGCCAGGCCCTGGCCACCCTCCACAACGACAAGTTCATCGTCCACAAGCTGTTCGACGAGGTGGCGCCGCGCTACGCGACGCGGCCGGGTGGGTACACCCGCATCGTCAAGCTGGGCCCTCGGCGGAGCGACTCCACCGAGATGGTCTACCTCGAGCTGGTTTAGCGCTCCGCGCGCTCAGTAGGCGACGGACTCGAGGTAGAGGCCGTGGGGTGGGGCGGTGTCGCCTGCCGCGGTGCGGGGGGCTCCCTCGAGGAGGGAGACGAAGTTCTCCACGGCGCGGCGGCCGGAGGCGACTTCGAGCTGGGTGCCGACCAGAGCGCGGACCATGTTGCGCATGAAGGCGTCGGCGGTGATGCGGAAGGAGAGGATGTCGCCCTCGCTCTCCCAGGAGGCTGCGAGGACGTCGCGCTCGAAGCGGACGTGGTCGGTCTGGGTGGGGGTGAAGGCGGTGAAGTCGTGGGTGCCGACTAGCGCCGCGGCGCACGCGTCCAGCGCCTCGCGGTCGACCCGGTGGGGCCACCAGAGGGCGTGGCCGAGCTCAAAGGGGCTCGGGGACGAGCGGGTCAGGAGGCGGTAGCGGTAGCTGCGCGCCTTGGCGTCGCGACGGGCGTCGAAGCCGTCGGCGACCACCGCCGCGGCGGTGACGGCGACGTCGTCGGGACCTACCCCGTTGAGGCGGCGCATCAGGTCCTCGGGGGGGTCGACAGCCGTCTGGAAGCTCGCCACCTGGCCCTTCGCGTGCACGCCGGTATCGGTGCGCCCCGCCACCGTCAGCTCCACCGGCTCGCGCAGGACCGTCGCCAGCGCCGCCTCCAGCTCGCCCTGGACCGTGCGTAGGCCGGGCTGCCTGGCCCAGCCTCGGAAGCCGGAGCCGTCGTATTCGATGTCGAGGCGAACGGTGGGCACGAGCGGCAGTATCTCCAACCCCCGGCTCGTCGCGGCGCCCACCTAGAATCGAGTCCGTGCGGATCCTCCTCACCAACGACGACGGCATCTCGGCGCCAGGGCTGCAGGCTGCCCGGCGGGCCCTGGTCGAGCTCGACGGGGTCGATGTCGACGTCATCGCCCCCGACTCCAACCGCAGCGCGATCGGGCGCGGCATCACCACGCGCTCGCCGCTCACCGTCGAGGAGGTCACCTTCGAAGACGGCCGGGTCGGCTACGCGACCGACGGCACCCCGGTCGACTGCGTCCGCTTCGCCGAGCTGGGCCTGGTCGGCCACCGCCCGGACCTGATCGTCTCCGGGATCAACCACGGTGCCAACCTCGGCGACGACATCACCTACTCGGGCACGGTCGCCGCGGCGCTGGAGGGAATCATCCTCGGCATCCCCGCGGTTGCCTTCTCGCAGCAGTCTTCGGCCGGCGGCCTCGGCTACGTCAGCGGCAAGTTCGACTTCACCGTGGCCGCCGCCTTCGCCGCGCAGCTGGTCTCCCGCCTGCTGGAGGAGCCGATGCCGGAGGCGACCTTGATCAACGTCAACGTTCCCTCCTGCGAGCCGGAGGGGGTCGAGGTGACGAAGCTCGGCAAACGGATCTACAACGACGAGCTGAAGCTGGTCGAGGAGCGCGGCGGGCGCCGTCACTACGAGATCTACGGCTGGCAGCCGGGCTACGAGGAGATCGAGGGAACCGACCTCTACGCGGTGGCGCAGGGGAGGATCGCCGTTACCCCGATCCACTTCGACCTCACCGACCACGGCGGCCTCGAGCGGCTGCAGGGCTGGGGGTTCGAGGAGATGCTCGCCGCCAGCGCCGCGAGCGCGTGAGCGCCTCGCCTGAGCAGCGAGCGGCGGAGCTGCGGGAGGAGCTGGACCGCCACAACCACCTCTACTACGTCCTCGACGAACCGGAGGTCGGCGACGACGTCTACGACGCGCTGCTGAACGAGCTGCGGGCGTTGGAGGAGGAGCACCCGGAGCTGCGCACGCCCGATTCGCCGACGCAGCGGGTGGGGGCGCCGCCGCTTGACCGCTTCGAGCAGGT
>JALYWY010000308.1 GCA_030852475.1 Actinomycetota bacterium
GCCTGCGGCGGCGAGAGGGTGATGCCGACCACGTTCGCCCCGTACTTCGTCGCCGCCCAGAGCGGGAAGCCGCCCCAGCCGCAGCCGACGTCGAGGACCCGCTCGCCCTCTGCGAGCGCGAGCTTGCGGGCGACGGTGTCGAGCTTCTCCTCCTGGGCTTCCTCCAGCGTCTTCATCTCGCCGTCGCGCCAGATCGCGCAGCTGTAGACCATCGTCGGCCCGAGGAAGAGCTCGAAGAACTCGTTGGAGACGTCGTAGTGGTGGCGGACGGCGCGGGCGTCGCGCTCCTTGCTGTGGCGCCTGCCGCTCGGCCGCAGCTCGGCGGCGGGTCGCGGCGGCGGCTTGACGATCCCCATCGCCCGCACGGCGGCCAGCATCAGCGCCCGCTGGTCGGCGCCGTCGAGCGACGGCGGCTGCCAGCCGTCGAGGACCCGGATCACCTTGTCGATGTCGTCGACCTCGAGCTCGCCGCTGACGTAGGCGCGGCCGAGCCCCAGCTGCCCGGGCGCCCGCAGCGCGTGGGCGATCGCCCGCGGCGAGCGGACGCTGAAGACGGGGCCGTCGGCGGAGGTTGCCGGCACCTCTGATCCGTCCCAGAACTCGATCGTGAAGGGCCGCTCCGGGAGGCGGGATTCGATCTCCCGTCGCAGCGGCGCGGTGTTTGCGAAGGGCATGCGCGGGGAGCCTACTCGCATGCGCTTGGCCGCGAGGCCAGGATCGTCGCCCTTATCATCGCTTGTCATGACGACCGCCGGACCACTTCCCTCAGACATCCAGCCCGTCGAGAACGAGACCAGGGACCGGATCATCACCGGCCTGGTCACCGTGATCCCGTTCGTCGCCGTGATCGTGGCCGGCTGGCAGGTGTGGGGCAGCGCCCTCAACTGGACCGACGTCTTCCTCTTCTGCGGGATGTACTTCCTCACCGGCCTCGGGATCACCGTCGGCTTCCACCGCCTCCTCACCCACCGCTCGTTCAAAACCTCTCCTTGGCTGCGCGGTCTGTTCGCGATCCTCGGTTCGGCGGCGATCGAGGGCCCGGTGATCTCCTGGGTCGCCGACCACCGCAAGCATCACACCTTCTCCGACGAACACGGCGACCCCCACAGCCCCCATGTCGACCACGGCGGCGGCTTCAAGGGGGCGATGAAGGGCCTCTTCCACGCTCACCTCGGCTGGATCTTCATCCACACCCAGCGCGGCAACAAGGAACGCTTCGCGCCGGACCTGATCAAGGACCCGGTGATCAACTGGGTCGATCGCACCTTCATCTACTGGGCGATCCTCGGCCTGCTCCTTCCCTTCTTCCTCGGCTGGATCATCGGCGGCACTCTCGTCGCCGGTTTGACCGGCCTGCTCTGGGGCGGTCTGGTCCGGGTCTTCGTCCTCCACCACTTCACCTACAGCATCAACTCGCTCTGCCACACCTTCGGCCGCCGCGAATTCGAGACCACCGACCACTCGCGCAACCTGGCGCTGATCGCGATCCCGACCCTCGGCGAGGCCTACCACAACAGCCACCACGCCTTCCCGACCTCGGCCACCCACGGCCTGCGCTGGTGGCAGGTCGACATCTCCTCGCTGGTCATCAACGGCCTCGAGAAGGTCGGCCTGGTGTGGGACGTGGTCCGGGTCAGCCCCGAGCGAATGGCCTCGAAGACCGCCGCCTAGCTACGGCGTTTCTTCGGCTTCGTACCAGTCGATCCACTGGTTGCAGGCGGCGCGCAGCGGCACCGTGCGGTGCGGCTCGGCCGGCACCGCAACGAGCTGGCCCACGTAGGCCTTGCCGTCGTAGCCAGCGAGGCTCTGCAGGGTCGACGCCTCGGCGGCGCTGACGGTGAAGCGGGCCTCGCCGCCTTTGCTCTCGTAGCGGCCGGCGGGCCAGAACTGGCCGCTGTTGCCGAGGCTGATCGTGTTCGGCCGCTGCCCGTCGAGGGCTGCCCTCAGGTCTTCGCTGAAGCCCGGCGCCGAGAGCGTCAGGTCGTAGGGGGAGAAGTACTGGAGCGAGAGGTTCCAGGCGCCCGGCGGCAGTTGCAGCGACTGCGAGGTCCGCGAGCCGGTCTCGAGGACGCTGCCCTCGCTCCAGTCGCCTTTCTGGCCGACCACCGCGTCGGGGAAGAGGCCGGCGCGCCCCGGGTTCCCCAGCAGGATTCGGATCTCCGGCGCGTCACAGCCGGCAAGTGCCGCAGCCTCGGTTCCCTCGAGCAGGACGTGGCGGTTCTCGGGCGTCTCGCCCGTCCGTTCCCAGAGCACGTAGGACTTCGTGCTGTCGATCCGCTTGAAGTTGGGCGGCGCCTGGCTGTTCCAGGCGGCGCGGCCGGTGAT